>NZ_JBRREA010000082.1:0-15977 GCF_056759975.1 Stenotrophomonas sp. STEN031 | reverse complement strand
GGGGTTTGGGTTGGGGTTGGGGGTGGTTTGGGTTTGGCTGGGGAGGGTCTGGGCTTTGGGTGGGCGTTTGGTTGGGTTTTGCTTGGGCTGGGCTTTGGCTTGGCTTTGGCCTTGGCCTTGGCTTCAGATTTTGATTTTGATCTGCATGCACGCCGCGATCCAAGCGAGAAAAGCCAGCAGCCAAAGCAACATCAAAAGCGCAAAAGCTCACCCCTCCCCAACCCTCCCCTGCGCTACGCGCAAGGGAGGGGGCTGAAAGCCGCTGCACTGCGTGCAAGGGAGGGAGCTGAAAGCCGTTGCACTGCGTGCAAGGGAGGGAGCTGAAAGCCGTTGCGCTACGCGCAAGGAAGAGAGCAAAGCGCAACGCTGGCCCTCAGCAGCCAGTTCTGCCACCGTATAGCGGCACCACGCTCCCGTCGGTCAAGACTGGTATCGCAATGCCCCTATTCAAATTCACCCGCCATGGCGGGCAAGCGCGCGGCAGCCAGCCGCACTCTCCCCTGCCCTGGATCGCCTTGATCGCACTGATCCTCGGTGCAGTCGCACTCGGCTTTGCCTGGCTCGCCGGCTGGATTGGTCGTGATCGACTCACCGCCCAGAACTTCACCGATGCCATCGAAGCCACCGGCGCCAACCACCCCGGCTTTCGTCGCGCCCACAGCAAGGGCGTCTGCGTAAGCGGCTGGTTCGAGCCCAGCGCACAGGCACGACAGCTGTCACACGCACGCATGTTTGAACAATCGCGTGTACCGGTACTCGGCCGCCTGTCGATAGGCGGTGGCAACCCGCATGGCGCCGACAACAACGCGCGCGTGCGCAGCATCGCCTTGCAGCTGAGCAGCGATGACGGCCAGCAATGGCGCATGGCAATGAACAGCTTCCCGTTCCTCGCCGTTGCCACACCGGAAGCCTTCTACGAGCAGACCCGCGCGCAGATTCCCGACCCGGCCACCGGCAAGCCGGACCCGGCCAAGCTGGCCGCGATCCAGGAAAAATACCCCAGCGCCCGTGCCTTCACCCAATGGGCCAAGACCGCGCCGTGGACCGACAGCTGGGCCAGCACCGAGTTCAACAGCGTCAACAGCTTCTGGTTCACCAACGCACAGGGGCAACGCCGTGCCGTGCGTTGGCGCTGGCAGCCACAGGCCACGCCGCGTGAACTGGATGCTGCAAGCCGGGAACAGGCCGGCGTGGATTTCCTCAGCCAGGATCTGCAGCAGCGGCTGGCGCAGGGCCCGGTACGCTGGAACCTGGTGGTGACCCTGGCCAGCTCGCAGGACGCGATCAACGACCCGTCCGTGCCATGGCCGGCTGAACGCGAACAGATAGTCGCCGGCGTGCTCAACATCGAGCAGATGCAGCCGCAGGAACAAGGCGGCTGCAATGACCTCAACTTTGATCCGCTGATCCTGCCCACAGGCATCGAAGGCAGCGACGATCCCATCCTCGCGGCCCGCTCAGCAGTGTATTCGCAATCCTTCAATCGTCGCGAGCGCGAGCGCGCCACCGGCGAAGCCGCACGCGACAACGCACAGGTGCAGCCATGAGCAGCAGCAACGGCCACTTCAACCTGCTGGCACGCGTTCTGCACTGGAGCATGGCGCTGCTGATCCTGGCGATGCTGTTCATCGGCGTGACCATGGTCGCCTCGGTGCACCTGCGGCCGGGGTTGATCAACCTGCACCGACCACTCGGCGTGCTGATCTTCGTACTGGTCCTGCTGCGTCTGTACAACCGTCTGCGCCACCGGCCACCGCCGCTGCCTGCTGACCTGCCGGCGTGGCAGGCCTGGGCTGCCACCGCCTCGCATTGGCTGTTGTATGCATTGATGCTGGCGATGCCGCTGATCGGCTGGGCGATGTTGTCGGCGGGCGGCTATCCCATCGTGCTGTGGGGCGGCGTGCAGCTGCCGGCCATCGTGCCGCATACGCCATCGCTGTACGCACTGCTGCGCAATGCCCACAGCTTGCTGGCCTACCTGCTGTTTGCCACGGTGCTGGTGCATGTGGGCGCAGCCTTGTTCCATGCCTGGGTGCGCCGCGATGGTGTTTTCCAGGCGATGGCGCGAGGAAAGTAGCAACGCAGTAGCGACGGTAGTGCCGAGCCATGCTCGGCAAGGGGCATCACCAGCGATGCTGACTTGCCTGTAGGAGCGGCGTGAGCCGCGAAGCTGACAGTGCTTGAGAAGCCTCAAACGCTACCCCTCCCCCGCCCCCCCTACGCCTTCGGCTCAAGGGAGGGAGCTACAACCAGCCTTTCTGGCGCGCCACGCGGTGCGCCTCAATGCGATTTGCAACGCCAAGCTTTCCTATACATTCGGACAGATAGTTGCGCACGGTGCCATGCGACAGCCCCAATTGCTCGGCGATCTCATTGGCCGAGCGGCCTTCTCCGGCAAGTCGTAGCACCTGCCGTTCGCGATCATTCAACGGGTCGGCCTCGGACCAGGCTTCCACTGCCAATTGCGGATCTATCGCGCGCCCACCGCGATGCACCTGGCGCAGCGCATCAGCCAATTTCTCGGCCGGCGCATCTTTCAGCAGATAACCCTGCACTCCCGCATCCAGGGCCCGGCGCAGGAAGCCACTGCGCGCAAAGGTGGTCACTATCACCACCTTGATCGGCAATTGTTGTCGTTGCACGCGTTGCGCCAGTTCCAACCCGGTCAGCAGTGGCATTTCAATATCGGTAACCAGGATGTCCGGTTTCAGCCGCTGCAATTCACGCCAGGCAACTTCACCGTCGGCAGCAGTACCGATCACTTCAATGTCGGATTCAAGATTGAGCAACGCTGAAAGCGCTCCGCGCACCATCGCCTGATCCTCGGCCAACAGGATGCGGATCATGCGCCTGCCTCCTGCGCCGGCAGATCAGTCGAATCGCGCTGTCGGGTGCTGGCCACTGGTTCGTATGCCATCCGTTGTGCCTGTACCGGAATGCGAACCTTCAACCGCGTGCCCTGCCCTTTGGGTGAGTCAATCTGCAGTTCACCCCCCAAGGCAGACACACGCTCGCGCATTCCCGCCAGCCCATTGCCATTGGCTGAAACACCACCGCGACCATCGTCCACCACCTCCATCAGCACTGCCTCCGGCGAAACCTCGATGCTGACCAGCGCCTCATTGGCCTGGGCATGGCGAGCGATATTGGTCGCGGCCTCTCGCAACACCATCGACAAGCCAGCCTCGATCCACGCAGGCATCGCGGGCGGCGGAGAATAGCGCAGGTGCACGCGCGAGGACTCCAGCAGCAGGTGTGCAGACGCCAGCTCAGCCGCCAGGTCCGCTGCGCGGAAGCCGGTGACTGCACTGCGTACCTGGGCAAGTGCATCGCGCGCGATCTGCTCGGCTTCGGCCAGCTCGCGCTGGGACCGTTGCGGGTCGCGCTCTAACAGTTTGCGCGACAACTCCATCTTCAAGGTGATCAACGACAGCGTATGCCCGAGCAGGTCATGCAGGTCGCGACCGATGCGCTCGCGCTCCGCGGTCGCCGCCAGACGCCGAACTTCTTCGTGGGAGAGTCGCAAAGCGGCATCCTTCTCACTGCTCGTCCGCTCGACATTGACGATCAGGCCGATGATCACCGTCAGCGCTGGAATCCAGGCAACCACCTGCCACGGGTAACCTATCCACGTTGCCAACGCGACGAAGGCAATGTTCAGCAGTGCCAGTTCCAGAAGGTACTGGCGTATGCTGATGCAACGGTTGGTCCGCAGCATCACGCAGCCGAACACGAAGTAATTCATGCCGGACGGATAGATCGGCAGCAGCGCCATCGACAGCACGATCATTGCCAACGCGAAGATCGGCGCGTGCCGCCGCGCGCTTGTCAGCGTCAACCGGTAGAACACGATGAACAGCGGGAACGACCATAGCGTGATCAGCGCCCAGCGCAGCGTATAGCCCGCACCAAACATCGGCGTGATGAATACCCAGACCGTCCACAGCAGATGCACGGCATCCACCCACGGCCATTTGCCGAGCTTGATGTTGTCGGCCACCACCGAATCCGGTGCCGGCTTGAACCACTCAGGGCGCTGCAATCCCATCGGCGTTCATCCTGTGCAATGCGGCAATGATGCCATCAGCCGTGGCGGCGCAGACGCCAACCCGCCACCGCCGTGATGGCCACCGTGAATACGAGCAGCCACAGCACGTGCGGCCAGGCACTGCCCACATCGAAGTCCAACGCGCCCTGCGCCAACATGTTCAGATGATGACTGGGCCAGATCACCGCCAGCGCACGCAGCAGCGGCGGCAACACCTTCAACGGAAACCACAGCCCCGACAACACCGCCATCGGCAGGTAGACCAGGTTGATCACCGCCGCCGCACCATTGCCCTTGGCCAACGTGCCCAGCAGCAGGCCCAGTGCGCAGAACGGCAAGGTGCCCAGCGCTGCAACCGCGGTCAGCCGCAGCATCTGCGAGGCATTGAGCTGCACCCCGGCCACAGTGATGGCCAACAACTGCAGGATCACCACGATGGCCAGCGCAGTCAGCATTGCCATCATCATCTTGCCGAGCAGATAGGCCAGCGGCGGCATCGGCATGGCGCGCTTGAAGGTGAGCAGGCCGTTGTCACGCTCCAACGCCAGCGCGATGCCAAAGCCGAACAGGCCCGGTGCCATTACCCCGAAGGTGACATAGCTGCCCAGCAGGAAGCGGGCCGCTTCGGCCGGCTGGGTGTGGCCGAGCAGCACCGCAAACAGCAGGTAAAAGACCGCCGGGAACAGCAGCGTCGGCAGCACGAAACCCGGATAGCGCAGGTAGCGCAGACACTCGGCACGGGTCTCCTGCAGATAGGCACCGAGCATCTGGCGGGACGACATCGCAGGCAGCATGGATTGGTATGGGGTATTCATCAGGCAGCCTCGCGTTGTGTCTGTGCAGCATCCGAGAGCGTCAGATCAGTGAAGGCCTCGCCCAGCCCTGCTGGCTGAACCTCCAAGCCGGACAGCGCGGGGTCTGCCTGCAGCAATTGGCGCACCACGCTTTCGACGCGGTCGCTGCGCAACTGCAGGTAATCGCCGTCCCGGCTGATCTGCACCACTCCCGGCCAGGACGCCAGCACCGCCGCATCCAAGGTGCTGACACAACGGATGCTGCGATGGATGACCCGTGCACGCAGCGCATCCACGCTGCCATCGCTGACGATACGTCCGCGCAGCAGCACGCAGACGCGATCGGCCAGGCGCTCGGCTTCCTCCAGGTAATGGGTGGTCAGGACCACCGCGGTGCCTTCGGCGACCAAGGCCCGTACCGTCGCCCACAGCTGCTGGCGGGCCGGCAGGTCCAGGCCAACCGTCGGTTCGTCCAGGAACAGCAGCCGTGGCCGCCCACACACGGCCAGGGCGAACTGTACGCGCCGCTGCTGGCCACCGGACAGCTTGCCGTAGCGGCACTTCAGCATATCCTCGATGCCGGCCAGCGCGGCAACATCCGCAAGGCCGCGGGGGGCTGGATAGTAGCTGGCCGACAACTGGATCAGCTCGCCCACGTTCAAGGTCTCGGGCAACGCTGCGCTCTGCAGCATCACCCCGATGCCACGCCGCGCCGCCAGCTGTTGCGGATCATGGCCGAACAACTGCACCTGCCCGGCATCGGCCCGCAGCAGGCCCAGCAGCAGGCTGATGGCGGTGGTCTTGCCTGCACCATTGGGGCCAAGCAGCGCTAGGACCTGTCCCGCCCGCAGTTCCAGGTCAACGCCATCCAGCGCCCGCACCGCACCGTAACGCTTGTGCACGCCCTGCAGGCTTGCCAGTACTTCACCGTGTGCCGTCATCGCCGCCACCTTCTTCAGGGAATGCCGCAACCTTAGGTCGCCAATGTCTGCCTCCCCAGTGAATCCGATCAGGCAAAGCACATGACAGCCGTCACCTGCGCAGCGGGTACAGCGGCCATTATGATTCGCCCACTACGGTCCACCGCTGCCGGCCGCGGCGGTTTGCGGTAAGTTGCGGTCACATTTCCCCTCCCACGCCGTCCTGCTACCCATGAATGCATCTGCTGAACTGCTGAAGGAACTCCGCATCGACCGCTCCGCCCCGCCACCCGGCGGCCCTTCGCCATCGCGACGCTGGTTGTGGATTGTGATCGGCCTGGTGCTGGCCCTGCTGCTGGTACTTGGCGTTGGCGCCCTGCTCGGCGGCAAAAAGCCCATGACCGTGCAGACCGCGCCGGTAGTGGCAATGAGCCAGGCCGGTGCCGGTAACAACTCGGTGCTGGACGCCAGCGGCTACGTGGTGGCCCGGCGCATGGCGACGGTATCGGCGAAAATAACCGGCAAGGTGCGCGAGGTGATGATCGAGGAAGGCATGCGTGTCGAAGAAGGCCAGGTGATGGCCACGCTCGACCCGATCGACGCCAACGCCCAGCGCAGCCTCAATGCCGCCCAGCTCGATGCCGCCCGCAGCCAGACCGAGGGCCTGCAGGCACAGCTGCGCCAGGCCGAAGCCGAAGCAGGCCGCCTGCAGTCGCTGGTTGGCCAGCAGCTGGTCTCACGCTCGCAGTACGACCAGGCCGTCGCTGCACGTGACAGCCTGCGTGCGCAATTGCAGACCGCACGTCACAACGCCAAGGTGGCACTGGACGCGCTGGCCATTGCCGATCTGGGCGTGGACAACAACGTGGTCCGCGCACCGTTCTCCGGCGTGGTGACGGCCAAGGCCGCGCAGCCCGGCGAAATCGTGTCGCCACTGTCGGCCGGTGGTGGTTTCACCCGTACCGGCATCGGCACCATCGTCGACATGGACTCGCTGGAAGTGGAAGTGGAAGTGGGCGAAGCCTTCATCGGCCGCGTGCAGCCGAAGATGCCGGTAGAGATCGTTCTCAATGCTTATCCGGACTGGAAGATTCCCGGCCACGTGATCGCCATCATTCCCACCGCTGACCGTGGCAAGGCCACGGTAAAGGTCCGCGTGGCACTGGAAGCCAAGGACCCGCGCATCGTGCCGGAGATGGGTGTGCGCGTGAGCTTCCTGGAGAAGGCCGCAGCCGCTGGTACCGAAGCACTGAAGGGCGTGCGCGTACCCGCTGCTGCGATTGTCGAACGTGACGGCAAGCCGGTCGCTTTTGTCGTGCAGGCCGATGACAAGGTGAAGCAGCAATCGCTGCAGGTGGGCCAGGTATTGGCCAAGGACAAGCAGGTGTTGTCTGGATTGAGTGCCGGACAGACCGTGGTGCTCAATCCCGCTGCAGAATTGAAGGATGGTGACAAAGTGACGCTGGAAGGCGCGGAGAAGTAAGCACAAGCTTGTGATCTTTATTGCGTTGGCGCGAATCACCTGATGCATTGAAGTAGCTGTTTGCTGTTGCTTCCACCCCCTCCCTTGCGCAAAGCGCAGGGGGTGAAGAAAGACGCTTGCACGCCACTGGCGTGCGGCCTGATGAACGACCGAAGGCTGCGCCTGAGGGCCGGGCGGGTTGGGGAGGGGGGCTTTGGCTTTGGCTTTGGCTTTGGCTTTGGTTTGAAAAGCCACATAAAGCAAAACCGCAGCCGAGCCCTGAAGCAAAGTAAAAAGCTGCCCTCACCCCTACCCCTCTCCCGCAAGCGGGAGAGGGGAATGCAAAAGCAAAAGCAGGGGCAACAGCAACAGCAACAGCAACAGCAACAGCAGTAGCAAAAGCCACAGCAACAGCAACAGCAACAGCAACAGCAACAGCCGGTGCCAGTATCGCAGCAAAGGCATTAGCTCAAGCTCAAGCCGAAGCCGAAAGCCAAAAGCCAAAAGCACCCCTCCCTAGCCCTCCCCTTGCCTTCGGCAAAGGGAGGGGACCAGAAGCAAAGCGAAGCAAACTCGCGTCCGAAATCAAACTTTCAACATCCAACTTCAAACATCACCGCGTCACTGCTGAGGATCATCCATGAGCACCCTCGTCTCCCTGCGCAACATCACCAAGACCTATCAGCGTGGCCCGGAAAAAGTGCAGGTACTGCACGGCATCAACCTGGATATCGATCGCGGTGACTTCGTCGCCCTGATGGGTCCGTCCGGCTCCGGCAAGACCACCCTGCTCAACCTGATCGGCGGCCTGGACACGCCCAGCGGTGGCGAGATCAACATCGAAGACCAACGCATCGACCAGCTCAGCGCCGGCCAGCTGTCTACCTGGCGCAGCCATCACGTTGGCTTCGTGTTCCAGTTCTACAACCTGATGCCCATGCTCACCGCGCAGAAGAACGTCGAACTGCCGCTGCTGCTGACCAACCTCAATGCCGGCGAGCGCAAGCGCCGCGCGCAGATCGCGCTGACCCTGGTTGGCCTGGCCGATCGCCGCGACCACCGCCCCAACGAGCTCTCCGGTGGCCAGCAGCAACGCGTGGCGATTGCCCGCGCCATCGTCTCCGACCCGACCTTCCTGATTTGCGATGAGCCCACCGGCGACCTCGACCGCCAGAGCGCGGAAGAAGTGCTGGGCCTGCTGCAGCTGCTCAACCGCGAACACGGCAAGACCATCATCATGGTCACCCACGATCCCAAGGCGGCCGAGTACGCCACCCACACCGTGCATCTGGACAAGGGCGAGCTGGTCGACGCCCCGGTGCACTGAGGAGCACGGCCATGAAGTACTTCTCACTGATATGGGCGCAGCTGTTCCGCAGCCGCACGCGCACGCTGTTCACCCTGCTGTCCATCGTCACCGCCTTCCTGCTGTTCGGCATGCTCGATTCGGTGCGTGTCGCCTTTGCCAGCGGCGGCAATACGGTGGCCGGCGCCAACCGGCTGGTGGTGGCCTCGCGCCTGTCCATCACCCAGTCGCTGCCGATCCGCCTGGAACCGCAGATCCGCCAGATCGAAGGCGTCCAGGATGTCACCTATGCCATGTGGTTCGGCGGCATCTACCAGGACCAGAAGAATTTCTTCCCCAACTTCTCGGTGGCGCCCAACTACTTCGATCTGATGACCGAGTTCGAGATCCCCAAGGACCAGGTCGATGCCTTCCGCAACACGCGCACTGGCGCCATCGTCGGCGAATCGCTGGCCAAGCAGTTCGGCTGGAAGATCGGCGACACCATCCCGCTGCAGGCCACCATCTTCCCGCGCGGTGGCAGCAACGATTGGCCGCTGCAGCTGGTCGGCATATTCAAATCCAAGAACACCGCCACCGCCGCCAACGAAGAACGCCAGCTGATGATGAACTGGAAGTACTTCGACGAGTCCAACGACTACATCAAGAACCAGGTCAGCTGGTACACCGTGCGCCTGGACAACACTGACCATGCCTCGCGCGTGGCCCAGGCCATCGACGCGATCTCGGCCAACTCCGACCACGAGACCAAGAGCCAGACCGAGTCGGCCTTCCAACAAGCCTTCATCAAGCAGTTCGCCGACATCGGCATGATCGTCACCTCGATCATGGGCGCGGTGTTCTTCACCCTGCTGCTGCTCACCGGCAACACCATGGCCCAGGCCGTGCGCGAGCGCGTGCCGGAGCTGGCCACGCTGAAAACGCTGGGCTTCACCGATGGCACCATGCTGATGCTGGTGATGGTGGAATCCATCGTGCTGGTCGGCCTGGGCGGCGCCATCGGGCTGGGGTTGGCGGCGCTGGCATTGCCGGTAATGGCGCCACAGACCATGGGCCTGCTGCCGCCGCATGTGCCGGCGCAGACCTGGATCGTGGGGCTGGTGCTGATCGTGGTGATCGGCCTGGTGGTGGGCGTGTTGCCGGCACTGCGGGCCAAGCGCCTGAAGATCGTCGACGCACTGGCCGGGCGCTGAGGAGAACGACATGAAGAATTTTCTTTCGAATGCGCTGGTGATCGTGCTGCTCATCGTCGGCCTGGGCGTATGGATTGCGCTGCCGTGGATCGGCGTCGCCGTGGTCGCGGTGGCGGTCGCGCTGTGGCTGCTGCTCACCCGCACCGGCCGGCTGGCGCTTGCCGCAACCCGCATCGGGCTGGCCAGCCTGCCGCAACGCTGGGGCGCATCTTCGGTGATCGTGATCGGTATTGCCGGTGTGGTCGGTGTGCTGGTGGCGATGCTGGCGATGGGCCAGGGCTTCCAGGCCACGCTGGAGAACACCGGCGATGACAGCACCGCGATCGTGCTGCGCGGCGGTTCGCAGGCGGAGACCAACTCGGTGATCACCCGCGACCAGGTGCCGCTGCTGGAAACCCTGCCCGGCGTGACGCGCGGCGAAAATGGACGGCCGCTGGTTTCCGCCGAAGCCTCGCAGGTGGTCAACCTCACCTCGCGCAGCGATGGCACCGATGTGAACGCACAGTTCCGCGGTGTCGGCGAGCAGGCCTGGGCGGTGCACGAGAAAGTGCGCCTGGTCGAAGGCCGCAAGTTCGGCGCCGGCCTGCGCGAGATCGTGGCCGGACGCGGCGCGCAGAAGCAGTTCCAGGGCCTGGAGGTCGGCAAGACCCTGCGCCTGGGTAACCAGGATTGGACCGTGGTCGGCATCTTCGAATCCGGCGACGCCCACGATTCGGAACTTTGGACCGACGCGCAGACCCTGGCCACCACCTACAACCGTAGCGCCTGGCAATCGATCAGCGTGCGCACCGACGGCAAGCAGGGCTTCGAGACCTTCAAGGCCGCAGTGGAAAGCAACCCACGGCTGAAGCTGGACGTGGAAAGCACCGCCGAGTATTACCGCAAGCAGGGCGGCGGGCTGAACAAACTGCTCAAGGTGCTGGGCACGGTGATCGGCGCAATCATGGCGGTGGGCGCGGTGTTCGGTGCGCTCAACACCATGTATGCGGCCGTGGCCACGCGTGCACGCGAGATCGCGACCTTGCGTGCGATTGGTTTCCGTGGCGTGCCGGTGGTGACCGCGGTGATGCTGGAAACCATGTTGCTCGCGTTGCTCGGTGGCGTGCTCGGCGGTGTGGTGGCCTGGCTGGCGTTCAACAACTTCACCGTCTCCACCTTGGGCAACAACTTCAGCCAGGTGGTGTTCCAGTTCAAGGTCTCGCCGCCACTGTTGTGGAGTGGGCTGAAGTGGGCATTGGGGATCGGACTGGTAGGCGGGCTGTTCCCGGCATTGCGCGCGGCACGCCTGCCGATCACCACCGCATTGCGCGAGACCTGATTCAACCAGGCGCAGCCTGCCAAACACGCAACCCACCTGCCCACACGCAGGTGGGTTGGCAGAAAGTCTACCTTCACGCATCCATCCGTTTCGGTCATCATGCGCCCCCGCCCAAGTCCCGGCGGCCAGCGGAGCTGTGATGGCAGATGCTGCGTCCCTCCCCCAACGGTGATGCATCTGTCACGGCGCCCCTCAAGGGCGCCTTTTTTGTAGTTGGTACAAAGGAAAACCGAAAGCGATGTATTTGAAGTCGACCCCGCTGTGCTCCGCGATCACCCTCGCGTTGCTCGGCAGCTGCAGCCTCACCGCGTTCGCACAGGACGCAAACCAGACCACCACCACTTTGGACCGCGTCGAGATCACCGGTTCGCGCATCCGCCAGGCCAGCGTTGAGACCGCACAGCCGGTCATCGCCCTGAGCCGAGCGGAAATCGAGAAGAAGGGCTACGTCAACGTCGCCGACATCCTGCAGGACGTCACCGCTGCCGGCGCACCGTCGCTGAGCCGCGCCTCGGCCTTGTCCTCCGGCCGTGATTACGGCGGCATGTTCGTCAGCCTGCGCAACCTTGGCCCCGAACGTACCCTGGTGTTGATCGACGGCCGTCGCATGGGCGTCAGCGCGGGTGGCTATTCCGACGTCGGCTCGATTCCCTCGGCCATCGTCGAGCGCGTTGAAGTGCTGACCGACGGTGCCTCGGCACTGTACGGCTCGGACGCCATTGCCGGCGTGGTCAACGTCATCACCCGCAAGAACTTCGACGGCGGCAACGCCAGCGCCTATGTCGGCCAGTACAGCGAAGGCGACGGTCAGAAGCGCAGCTACAGCGCCAACTTCGGCAAGACCTTCGAGCGCGGCTGGTTCAGCGTCGGCGCCGAGAAGAGCAAGGAAGACCCGGTCCTGGGCGGCGCCCGTGAATTCACCGCCTATGCCAACGGCCCCTACCATCCCACTGATGGCCTGAACGGCAACACCCAGTGGGGTTCGGTCACCGTCGACGGCAAGCCCCTCACCGTCGGCCCGGGCGGCGATCCATCGGATGTCGCCAACTTCAAGAAACCCGACCCGGCGACCTACGCCAACACCAAGACCAACATGACCCTGCTCTCCTCGCTGGAGCGCAAGTCCGCTTTCGCCAATGGTGGTTTCCAGATCACCGACGATCTGCGTGTTGTCGCCGACGTTCTGTATAGCGAGCGCGAATCGATCAAGCAACTGGCCGGTTACCCGTACTCGGTGTCGGCCACGCAGGCAACCAGCGGCGCGCGCGCTCCGCTCTCGGCCAGCAGCGCATTCAACCACTGGGGCAAGGACGTGCTGTTCTCGCGTCGCACCGAGGAGTATCCGCGTGCAACCAACAACGCGCTGACCACCAAGCGCGCCAGTCTTGGCCTGGAAGGCAGCTTCGAGACCGGCTCCCACTTCTGGGACTGGAACGTGAGCTACATGTTCAACCGCAATGAAGGCGAGCGCCGCAGCCTGCAGAGCATGTACCAGCCGAACGTCAACCTGGCCGTCGGCCCGTCCTTCATCGATGCCAGCGGCGTTGCCCGCTGCGGCAGCGTCGGCAACGTGATCGAAGGCTGCGTGCCGTGGAATCCGCTGGCACCGGCGGGCAGCAACAGCCCCGGCTCGCTCAGCGACAAGGCGGTGCGCGACTATATCTTCACCCGCTTCACCGACGAAATCCGCAGCACCACCAAGGTGGTCAGCGCCAACATCTCCGGCTCGCTGGCAAGCCTGCCGGCCGGTGACATCATGGCGGCGATGGGTGTTGAACATCGCAGCGAAGAAGCCAGCTACACCCCGGACCTGATGGTGCAGAACGGCGAAATCGCCGGCACCAGCGGCGCACCAACGCGTGGCGACTACAAGCTGGACGAGGTTTACCTGGAGCTGCAGGTGCCGCTGCTGGCGGACCTGCCGTTCGCACGTGAACTGTCGCTGGACGTGGCTGGCCGCTACTCCGACTACAACAACTTCGGTGGCACCACCAACGGCAAGTTCGGCCTGAAGTGGAAGCCGATCGACACCTTGCTGGTCCGCGCCACCTACGGCACCGGCTTCCGTGCACCGACCGTGGACGACCTGTACGGCGGCACCGTCACCACCCGTGACCGCGTCACCGATCCCTGCGATCGCTCGTTCGGCGCCGCCGCGCGCAATGCTGAAGTAGCTGCACGCTGCAGCGCTGCTGGCCTGGGTGCCGACTTCCGCCAGAAGACCGGTGACGGCGAACTGGCCACCACCTCGGGCGTACAGGCCGTCACCGACTTCACCTCCGGCTCCAACGCTACGCTGAAGCCGGAAACCGCCAAGACCTGGACGGTCGGTCTGGTCTACAGCCCCGACTTCGTCAGCGGCCTGGACCTGAGCCTGGACTGGTGGAAGATCCGCATCGACGACGTGATCGTGGGTGAATCGGCCACCGACATCCTCAACCAGTGCTATGTGCAGGGCATCAGCTCCGCCTGCGACCGCTTCACCCGCTACAGCACCGGCGGCAACAAGGGCCAGGTCAGCGGCATGAACCGTTCGTTGAACAACGCCGGCTTCCAGGAAACCGCTGGCTATGACCTTGGTGTTCGCTACCGTCTGCCGGAAATGGCCTTCGGCCAGCTGTCGCTGCGTTGGAACACCACGTACGTGGACTACCTGTCACGCAAGAGCGACAACGTCGCGACCACCCCGGTCGAAGAATTCACGGGCTGGGAAGGCAACTTCCGCGTGCGCTCCAACCTGACGATGGATTGGCAGAACGGCAACTTCGGCGCGAGCTGGACTACCCGTTACTACTCCAGCATGAAGGAGAAGTGTTCCTACGATCTGGACGGTGGCCCGGAGTGCAACATGCCGGACTTCCAGTCGGCGTACACCGACATGCAGCCGAGCCGCAAGCTGGGCTCCAACACCTTCCACGATCTGCAGGTGCGTTATGCCATGCCGTGGAACGGCACCGTGTCGCTGGGCGTCAACAACGTGTTCAAGCACGAAGGCCCGATCATGTACAGCCAGCCGAACAGCAGCTTCACCTACTACGGTGGCTTCGACATCGGTCGTTTCATGTACATGAAGTACCAGCAGCGCTTCTGATCCAGGTAACAACAGCGACGGGTGTCGATGACATTGTCGACCACCCGCAACGCTGCGCTTGAAGCCCCTCTCCCGCACGCGGGGGGAGAGGGGCCGTTTGCGAACCACAGGTTCGCGGTCACTCGAGCGCTCTTTCGCCAGCGGAAGGGCCGGGGCGCGTAGCGGGGGTTGGGGTGAGGGTGGCTTCACCCGCTTCGTCGCTGGCCTGCCGCAATCAATCAGTTTCACCGCTCCGACGACCCAAAAGGCTGCAAGAGCAAGGCCGTCAATCGCAGATGCATTACCAGCTTCGCGGCTAACGCCGCTCCTGCAAACAGCTGCAAGCGCATTTTCCCTGGCAGCACAGTGCCTGAAGATGCGGCCCCCTGATCTGCTTCGCGGCTTACGCCGCTCCCACAAACAAGGGCGCCGGTCTGTCACACCGCTCGCTGTTTGATCGGGCACCTGATCGGGAGCGGAACTCACCGCAACCCAAACACCACACAACGGTCATCTAGCTGTCATCGCCACGCGGTAGATGCAGGGCGTCCTTGTGGCTACCGTGACAGGCTCCCCAAACCGGTTCCCGCCATGCTTCGTTCGCTGGCGCTGGCTGGCGTCTGCGTGATGCTGGCTGGCTTTGCCCTCTCATCTCCCGTTCCCCCGCTGTCACTCAGTGAGCGCTTGGCCGCCCCCGGTGGCACCTCGCCGCTGGTCCCCACCGAACGCATCGACGCCCTGCTCGCCAACCTGCCACATCAGCAGGGCAACGTTACTGGCAGCGATGGCGTTGCCCTGCATTGGGTGTCATTCGAGCCAGGCGACTACCGGCTGGATTACCGCTATCTCGGCAAGGGCCAACGCTTCCCGGAGTTCTCGCTGGAAGCATCGGCACCAAGCATCGAGAACCACGTCCAGCCACGCGGCACGGTGATCCTGTTGCACGGCTGGATGATGGACGGCGGTTCATTGCTGCCCTGGTCACTGGAATTGGCGCAACAGGGTTACCGCACAATCGCGCTGGATCTGCGCAATCACGGTCGTTCGGGTCATGCACTTTCCGGCTACGGAACCCGCGAAGGCGAGGATGTAGTCGCGGCACTGGACGCCCTGCAGCGCGAAGGCAAGATCAGCGGCCCGGTGCACCTGCTCGGCGTTTCATACGGTGCTGCAACCGCGATCTTCGCCGCCCGTGAGCTCGGCACTCAGTTGCGCAGCGTCGTGGCGATGGAGTCCTTCGACAACGCCGGCGAAGCAATCCGCACGATGGTGCCGCATATGCTGGCCAAGCCACCGGAACGTTGGAGCGACTATGTCGCCCTGCCCCTGGCACGTTGGCAATACGGCGGCCGTGGATTGGATGAGGCCATCGCCACCACCGATCGCAAGCTTGGCATCAATCTGGATAAGGTCGACGTCGGCCAGGCCTTGGCACAGGTACCCGCCTGCGTGCTGTTGATACACGGCCGCGACGATGAGCACATTCCGGTAGCACAAGGCCGCGCATTGGCTGCTGCAGCGCCACGCGCACGGTATCTGGAGGTCGCAGCCGAAGACCACCTGACTTTGCCGATGCGCCTGGATCGTCTATCCGGCACGGTGAATAACTGGTTCGAGCAGGCCGATGACAATGGCCGCTGTGCATCGGCGGTAACAGCGAGTCTTTGAGTTTCCGAAGGCGTTGGTGGCGTCTCACGAGCAAAGCCGTCGGACTCGCCACTCCGTAGTGCCGAACCATGTTCGGCAGGGGCTTTCCAGGCGAGGCCAGCGGAGCCCCAATGCTTTGGCTTTGGCTTTGGCTTTGGCTTTGGCTTTGGCTTTGGCTTTGGCTTTGGCTTTGGCTTTGGCTTTGGCTTTGGCTTTGGC
>NZ_JBRREA010000081.1:0-16877 GCF_056759975.1 Stenotrophomonas sp. STEN031 | reverse complement strand
GGCAACATACCCCCGGCGGAAGCGGAGGCGGCGTACTACGCCGGCAACACGGGTCACGCCATCGCGGCGTGACTCAAACGAAATGGCCTCCGGAGAAGCCGGGGCGATTCACCATGAGGGCAGCGGCGACGACCCATCCGCATCGGACGCAATCACCTGCTAAGTCACGTCATCAACCCAGATGACCTGATTGACCAAGTCCCCGCTGGCGTCGAGTCCCAAGATTAGATGGGCCGTGTGCAGGTAACCTAGCTCCCGTCGAAAGGCGAGTAACTTCTGCCGGTCGTAGTCCAAGCTGCCGCCAGGCTTTTTCATTTCTATGGCCAGGAGGTTGCGCGCATCCGAATTCCGTTCGTGAACAATGATGTCTGGGAAGACGGTAGTGGCCCGGACCTCTCGGTCAAAGGCGTCCCGTGGCGGCAAGTAGAGTCGTTTGGGGTCACCAAAGTGGCGGTTGTACTCGCAGTCGATACTGAGCGGCGGCGGGACAAGCTTCGGATCGTGCATGTAGTGGGCAATCCGGCAGGAGAGCGCCCGCTCGGTCACATCGAGCTCGAGCAATATGCGGTCAAAGCGGATGACCTGGTCGACCGCCTGAGTTAGAAGCTTCTCCGCCTCTTCGCGCTGCATGTACTCCGCCTCCTCGGTATACCGCCTAGTCTGCGGAAGACATCAATGGTCGTACTGGGCGCGGAGCGTCCGGCCGATGTGCTCCATCATCGGGGTCGCTTGGCGCATGTTGCGTTCGAACAGCGTTACCGCCTCGGCCTCCGAGTCGACCAGGGAGACCTGTGTCAGCTGCCCGCAGAAACCATCCAGAGCCACACGCAACGCATCGTCTGCGACCCGCTCCTTGAGGATCATGGCCCATCGACGCGCCAGTCGGTTCTCCTCGGAGAGCGTCTCGCCAACGGCGTTCTTGCCCCAAACACCCGTGCTTCGGAAGGCGTGGCGATCCTCCAGGTGGCAACGCGCTTCCAAACGAAGCAGGTCACTCAGCGCTTCTTGTAGCGCAAGCAACGTGTTCCGCTGGAAGGCCCGGCCCTGGCCCCGTCGTCTGGCTTGGTCGTCCGCTGCCTGCAGGGACGCTGCATGGCGGGTGGCGATGTACGCGGTCACGACGCTCGCGGCCGCACCCACCACCGTACCGATCAGGGCGCCGATCGCCCCCCACGTTGCCGGTTCCATGATTTCCCCTGTGCCCTGATTCGCTAAGCAAAAAGACGAACAAATAGTGCTAGTACCCGAGGCTACCTCAGTACGTTCTGGAGAATCCACCGCCCCCGAGGTTGGCAGTGCAGCGCCTTTCGCACATGCACCGGGTGGAACGTGGAGCTGGACCGGTGCTTGCGCGTGCTCCGGCTTTCAGGGGCTGCCTGGGCATTGGCTTCTCGTTGCTACGTGCTGGCGCTAGTACTTAAATGCGAACACGACTTTCGTCAGGTCTTCCTCCTCGAAAGTTTCGAAGTTCTCCCCTCTGGTCTGAGACAAGCCGATGGAGAAATTAGAGTCTGGAATTGCGTATGTCAGATCCATCGAGAGCCGGCCGGGGTTCTCCAAATCCCCAGAGAGAATGCGCATGTAGCGATAGCCGATCGAGAACGACAATGGCGCGAGCGGCTTGACCCCGGGAAGAGAGAAACGAAGGGTCAGCTCTCCACCGATGCCGGCGTAGTTGTCATCGACTAGGGACTGAAAGTCAGTGTTGCTACCTGCGTCTTGGACGCGTCCATACTCGGCAAAGAGTCCGGCGCGACAGTCAAAGTCAAGCGGACCGGCAGTGCGGGTTGCGCCGCAGACCGCCTTGGCGCCGCTCGGAAGGTAAGCAAGGTCGACCAATCCCACGCGAGCTCGCAGGATCGTCGAGTCCTTCGCCATATCGTCAGTCTGGTAGGCGACCGCCGTGAAAGTGCCATAGGCACCTTGGCCGTCCTCGTCACCGAAAGACCTTCGATACATCAGCCCAGGACTAAGCGCCCGGATATCCTTACTATCGTCGTCGTCACCTGGTGCTTGTGTCTCGGACGTGCTCGCGAGGTAGTGCAGGAAAAGAAAGGCGGCGTCGTTCGGTCCCAGCTGTGTACCCACACCGACCACGGCTTCAGCGGTGAGAACCGATGATCCTTTGACGTCGTCGTCAGTGAACGACAGATTGGCCCCGGACGCCTTCTTGAATGCTTCAACGTCCCTCTCACTTCCGGCGGGAGCCCGAACCACGGCTAGGTCGTCTATCTTTCCTCGTAGCGCCAGAATTACCCGGTCGTCAGACGGATCGGAAGGGGGTTTGGGGGCCGCAGCGGTGCCGTCTCGAAAGACGCAAAGGATCCGGAGGGGTGCCTCACTACCTCCCAAGACAGGAGCGAACAGCCTGCGTAGCGCGGCGTCTCTAGCATCTGGCGTGTTGATGGATGCCAGCGGAGTAGCTGGGTCCAGTCGGTACTTCGATTCCTTCGGATTCTCGGCGAGCCAAGCCAAGTGCTCCGCCAAGTCGTATCGGATGCTCTGGATCGCTGATTGCTGGGCGGTTGTGAGTCCAAGACCATCCACGTCGCCCGCCTCGACACTGCCCCAGTGCAGCACCCATCTCATTGCCAAAACATCCGCAGGAATTGGAGCGTTTTGGTCTTGGTCACCAGGAAGGCGAGGTAGCGCTGCGAAGTTGAGCTGGTATGCCAGGCCGACTTGGCCGAAGAGCGGCGCAACCTTTAGGCTCCCCTCTTTGTTGCAGAAGTAAGCTTGATTGGCCTCAGAGAAGACGGCTGTCAGTTCAGGGCTGGCAGAACTGGCTTGGGCAAGCACATGGAGCGGAGCGATTAAGATGACAACTGCCAAGGCGCACGTGCGGAGTTGGGCGATCCGAGTCATTTCACACCCCGTACTTGTCTTTCAGTGCAATTCGCTTCGTGAGCTGGTGGCGCAGGCTCCGCAGATCCTTTCGATAGGTCTCATCCACCAATGGGGTGTCCACTGCCAATCCAGAGAACGGCGGGCCTTTGGGAAGGTGGTCATGAACTAATCCTTTGAGATAGCCATCCCAAACTGACCACGACACACCCATTCCACCCTTACGCAACGGCTTGCTTGGCGTGGTCGAAAACGAGAATGGTTTGCCGACGCGTTCCGCATACATGAGTTTGATTGCAATCCCGACGGCTTCCTCGATCTTCGCGACTTTCATTCTGACTCCCCTATGTTTGGCATTGTTTCGGCGCTACTCGCAACGGTTGGGCTCCACATACGAAGTTGTGATGCCGCCATCGCTACCGAAGAGGATGTCAATGTCATCGTCCTTCGACTTATCCCCACACGCCGGCACGGACGTCTCGGCCCATTCCCCCTCCTCGGCGTCGCTCGCGCTGTTGCTGCCCCGATCAGTCCGAAGGAGATGTGCTACCGGGATTCCCGCTGCAAGAAAGCGAGCGACGGTTTCCCGATGGGGGTGTCCGTGCCCGCCGCCCGCAGAGAAGATGACAAACTCTGGCGCGACCGCGGTGATGAAGCACTTCGCGCTTCCGTTGTTGCCTCCGTGATGGGAAGCAATCAGCACGTCGGCGCTCAGCAGATCCGCTTCCACGTTCTCGACGGCCCATCCCTCCGAGCCTGTGCACGTTTCGTCGTCTGACCCACGCAACGGCCGGCCAATTGCGTCGCCTGTCACCAGGATCGATCTGCCACCATGCGAGATTCGAACCATGATGGAGACAGCATTGGAGATCTCTGAAGGGCTCATTTGCCCCACGTCCGGGAACTCGTGCCATCCCGCCAGGAAGGTGATCTCCACTTCGCCAAGCTCAAACACCTGGCCAGATGCGAGCGGCGTTGCTTTCAGGTTGAGGACGGATGACTGATCCGCTGCGACCTCGCCGATTGCCTCCCGTGCATTGAAGAAGGTGGTGCATCCGGAGGCGCCGACGTGCGTGCAGTGCGGCGGCGTGTAGCCAGTCCACAGTAGTGTGCCTACCTCCCTCGATTCCAAGATGAGCGGCAGGTTGCCAAGGTGGTCTCCATCGCTGTGGGTAAGCACCACCATGGACAGACCCATGTCCGGCAGGAGCTTGTCCACCCCGTCGGCACAGGCGTTTCCGATCCAGTGACCCGCGTCGACGAGAAATGTGTATCCCTCCGCCGTAAGGCCGACGACGCAAAGACCCTGACCGACATCGACAACCCGCACGTGGAGATCGGGAGGTTCTACCGCCTGCAAGCGACCAAGGTACCGGTTGTTGCGCTCCTCAACCTCCAAGCGTCGCACGACGGCAGGGGGCGCCCGTTGGACATCACCTTCCCCTTCGAGTCCCCTTATGACGACTACGGTCTGTGTTGGCGCAATCGACCCGGCTTTATCTGGACGCACAGGTTGGGTGGCCGAGCACGCGGAGAGAAACAGGCCCGCCGACATGGCGCAGCAGAGCAACAATCTCATGGCGACTCTCCCCAAGTAGCTCGCTAGTACCGCCAACTACTGCCAACGGCGACCGGCCTCACGGGCGGACACGCCGGAGGGGCAAACTGAGGTCGGTCGTGGACACCCTGATTGGAAAGGCATAGCCAACCTGCCTGAAGAGGCATAGCGCCAGGCTATGGCATTCGCATCGTCCCCGGGGCGCGACGCGCCATCAACTCGACGATCCAATCGATGAACACGCGCAGCTTTAGGCTTACGTGCCGGTTCGGAGGAAAGGCCAAGTAAAGGGGCATCGGATCGAGCTGCCAGTCTTCAAAAAGAGGCACCAACTCTCCCCGAGCCAGTGGGGCGTGAGCCATGTACGTCGGCAACCACAACACCCCTAGCCCCGCGACGCCGGCGGCGAGGTAGGCGTTGCCATCATCTACCGTCAGCACCAGGCGACCGCGTACCTGCAGGCGCTCATCGCCCCGGTGCAGCGTGTGGGCCAGCGGCGTGCCGGCCCGCGAGCCGCGATAGCCGATAACGACATGCTGGCCGTCGTCCAGGGCCTGCGGGGACGCCGGCGTGCCGGCCCGGGCCAGGTAGGCGGGCGCTGCGTAGACACCCAACGGTAGGTCCGCGACATGGCGGGCGCGCAGCGACAGCTCGGTGAGTTCGCCACCACGCAGGACGCAGTCCACGTTCTCGTCGATCAGGTCCACCTTGCGGTCGCTGGCGCCAAGGTCGAGCTGGATGTCGGGGTAGCGCGCGTGGAAGTCAGGCAGGGCCGGCACCAGCACCAGGCTGGCAAATGGCGCCGGCACATCCACGCGCAGTCGTCCACGCGGCGCGGCGGATTCCGCAGAGAGGCTGGTTTCGGCATCGTCGAAGTCTGCGAGTAGGCGTACGACTCGCTCGTAGTACGCGGCTCCATCGGCGGTTACGCTGACCTTTCGCGTGGTGCGGTGGAGCAGTTTCACGCGCAGGCGCGTCTCCAATTGCTGAATCAATTGGGTCACGCGGGTCTTGTTCGTCTGCAGCGTTTCGGCCGCCTTGGTGAAGCTGCCGGTCTCCACCACGCGGGCGAAGGCCTGCATCGCGTCTATTCGGTCCATGCGCGGCTCCGGGTAATGGCGGGATTGTTCGGATTCTACAAACAGTGATGCCGGCTTTGACTCGTTTATCCGGTCGCTGCGAGCGCCTAGAGTGACCGCTACGTACCCGCAATCCCTCTCCCACCACAGGACAATTCCCGATGACCACACGTGAAGCCGTGTTTCCGGCCGGCCGGAATGAGCTTTTCATCCAGCATTCTTACTCCGCCGCCATCCGATCGGGCGATTTCCTCTTCGTTTCGGGCCATGTGGGTAGCCACAGCGATGGTTCGCCCGAACCCGACTTCGAGGCGCAGGTGCGATTGGCATTCGCCAACCTTCAGGCGACCCTGAAAGCCGGCGGTTGCACCCTGGATGACATCGTTGATGTGACCACCTTCCACACCAACCCCGAAAAGCAGTTCGACACCGTCCTTGCTGTGAAGAACGAAGTCTTCTCGGCCGCGCCCTATCCAACTTGGACCGCCCTCGGCGTCAATTGGCTCGCGGGTTTCGATTTCGAGATCAAGGTCATCGCCCGCATTGGAGCGGCCTGAGCCGCGCGGTCGGTGTCGACCCGAAGCAGGTAGCTTGGCGGTCAAGGCAACGATCCACAAGGAGCTGGTGCTCGCCGCGATCTCGATGGCGGCGGGCACCTCAATCCCCGCAAAATGTTGATACACGCGGATTTGAGTCCTATCCCACGGCTAGCGGGTAGTTCTTATGCACTGCGAGCATCGACGCCATGACGCCTATGCACATGGATCATCAATCAGTGCCATTCGTAGTTCGATGCGAACTGGGCAAACTGCTTTAGCTCGACGGGTGTAGCGGATCCTGAGGCCATCGCCATGACGAGATCATGCTCCAACGTGAGGCCTTCGATCAGTCGAGTGACCATGCCAGGAACTGCAACGGACCGCTCCGGGAGAATGCAGACGGCCCTGCTCTGAGCTACGACGCGCTGGACCCAATCTTCCCGGTCTGTCCGGAAGCGGGGTCGCATGACGACTTCTCGTCTGGTGAAGTGATCCTGGATCTGCCCGCGGTACTCGCAGTTAAGCCGATCAATGAACGGATAATCCACCAAGTCTTCAGCGCGGATGGTGTCAAACGCAGCCAATGGGTGATCCGCTGCGCAGCCCAGCACCAGGCGCTCCCGAAACAGGGGTACAACGGACAACCTAATGTCAGGCCTCGAACTCTGCGGGAATATGCACGCGTGATACCTTCCCGACATCAAACCCGAGACGTCTTCGCTGGATTTGAGCGAATGCAATTTGAACTCGATGGACGGAATCTGTTCCAGCGCACTGAGAAGGAATGGGACGAAAGTAGTCGCCCCCACGGTCGGCGCAACCGCGATATCAAGAACTTGATGTTTTCCCTGCGCCCAATTGTCGGAGTGCTGCCGCACGCTCTCCAGCGCAACTAGCATTCGCCGGAACTCTAGTTCGACGTGCTGTCCCAATCCCGTAAGTCGGCTGTTTTTCCCCTTTCTATAGATCAGGGGCCCCCCGAGTTCCTGCTCCAGGCGGAGAATTGCCCGGGTGAGACTGGGTTGGGAAACACCGCTCAACTTCGCAGCGCTCGTGAAGTTGAGCGTTTCTGCCAAGTGGATGAAGTAGCTGATCTGATGGAGTTCCATAGCCTTTTAGCCTTGGTGGCGAGGCGTACTAACGCGGAGGTGACGGCGCATCAGCATTCCGCCTATATATGCGCCACGCACATAATACCTGAAATGGCGAAACTATGTGCGCGGCGCATATTGCTGCGTCCCAGGCCGACGGATACCCTGCTCTGAGGCGCCTGCCCGTTCAGTTTTGGGCTCCGGGGTGGGGCCGCGAAAAAGGCGGCAGACCACCCGCCAACCCCTATCGCCCAACCACCTGGCCGACCGCATGACCTCGACTCTCGCTCCCCCTGACGCCAACCCGCTGAAAAAGAACGACTTCATTCGCCAGATCATCCGCGAGGACCTGGCCGCGGGCCGCCACGCCACCGTGCGTACCCGCTTCCCGCCCGAGCCCAACGGCTATCTGCACCTTGGCCACGCCAAGGCCATCTACCTGAACTTCGGCATCGGCCAGGAGTTTGGCGGCCCGGTGAACCTGCGCTTCGACGACACCAACCCGGCCAAGGAGGATCCCGAGTACGTCGAGGCCATCAAGGAAGACGTGCGCTGGCTGGGCTTCGAATGGGCCGAGCTGCGCCACGCCTCTGATTATTTCGAGGTGTTCTACCGCAGCGCGCTCAAGCTGATCCGCGACGGCAAGGCCTTCGTCTGCGACCTCAACGCCGAACAGGTGCGCGAATACCGCGGCACGTTGACCGAGCCGGGCCGCAACTCGCCTTTCCGCGACCGCAGCGTCGAAGAGAACGTCGACCTGTTCACCCGTATGCGCGACGGTGAGTTCCCCGATGGCGCCCGCACCCTACGCGCCAAGATCGACATGGCCAGCGGCAACATCAACCTGCGCGACCCAGCCATTTACCGGATCAAGCACGTCGAGCACCAGAACACCGGAAATGCCTGGCCGATCTACCCGATGTACGACTACGCGCACTCCCTGAGCGATGCCCTGGAAGGCATCACCCATTCACTGTGCACGCTGGAGTTCGAGGACCACCGGCCGCTGTATGACTGGTTCGTGGATAACGTGGACCTTGTGCGACACCCGGAGCTCTACCAATCCGTGATCGAGGCCGGCTTGGTCGCGCCGGTAGCGAAACCGCGGCAGATCGAATCCTCCCGCTTGAACATCAGCTACACCGTCATGAGCAAGCGCAAGCTGCTCACCCTAGTAGAGGAAGGCCTGGTGTCGGGTTGGGACGACCCGCGCATGCCCACCCTGCAGGGCCTGCGCCGCCGCGGCTGCCCGCCGGCGGCGCTGCGCCTGCTGGCCGAGCGCGTCGGCATCAGCAAACAGAACTCCCTGATTGACTATTCGGTGCTGGAGGGCTGCATTCGCGAGGTCATGGACTCCACCTGTGTCAGAAGATTCGCGGTCGTTGATCCTCTCAAACTGATCATCACCAACCTCGAGGGTGGTTACGAGAGCCAAGTTTCGTTCCAAAATCATCCAAAGGATGCCGCGTTTGGTGAGAGGAACGTCTTCTTCTCACCAGAGATATGGATTGAAAGGGAAGACTTCGCGGAAGTGCCAGCACCTGGCTTTCATCGGCTGGCACAAGATAGGGAAGTTCGTTTGCGCGGGGTCGGACTAATCAAGTGCCACGAAATTGTGACGGAGGATGGCCTAGTCAAAGAGCTGCGCTGCACGCTAGACCCTGACTCGCGTCCCGGAATGTCCGGCGCCAACCGCAAAGTGAAAGGAACGATACATTGGGTGAGTGCAAAACACGGGGTGCCGGCAGAGTTCCGACTCTACGATCGACTTTTCTCAGTTCGGGATCCGGACAATGATAAAGACGGCAAGACGTACCGCGAGTTCCTGAATCCGCTGTCTGTAAGGGTTGCCTCTGGCTATGTTGAAAGGTCGGCGGCCCCTGTTGGTCCAGAGACACGGCTACAGTTCGAACGACTGGGCTTCTTTGTTGCCGATCGCCGCGATCACACCTCCGGCAAGCCGGCGTTTAATCGCACTGTCACGCTCCGCGACACTTGGACAGACAGGCATGGTTGAAAAGGTCCGTCTGTCAATGAGGGCGGACATAAGCGGATAGAGGCCGCTGACCCCCGCTGGGGTCCGAGAGGCCTCTGCGGCTCGACCGTAAATTCGGCCGGACGAGAGAAGGCAGACTCCGCTACGTAAGTCCCCACGCGCTAACTGCCAGGCGCCGTCGCGCCCGAGAAAGTCGCTCGCCGAGGGGATCGCGCGGCCTCCTAGCCCGCCGGGGAAACGGTCGATTTGGACAGGTAATGGCGCCGAGCTCACACACATTGCAGGCGCTGCTCGACTTCAATCTTTGCGCCGGCAATAGCGGGCCAGGGATTCTAGTATTGAGTGAGCCTTCCCGCGGGGGTGCTGGCGACCAGCATGTCGGATCGGGGCCGCAGACACCCGCTTCCGGAAGATAGCGGACTCGGCTTCCGCAGCCTTCGCTAACGGGACTTGTTGGGCGAGGTGGCAGTCCTGAGGTCGTCGTATGGCCGCCTAGGACGATCTCTAACCTGCTCCCACGTCCGACATTCTGGTCGTCTGCCGTGTGTATGGATATAGCCGAAGCACTCTCTGGCAAATAGTCGCAGCACTGCACATCACCCAAATCAGGACTACTGTGAATGGAAGATCTAAAAGGATCGGAACTCGAGAAGGCCATCGGTCGGCTGGACGCCACGGCCGTGGCCGGGTTCGTGCAGTCAAGCGGAAGCCGTACGGCCAAAGAGGTGGTAGATACGCTGTGGAAGAGTGAGTCGTTGCTCGACAAGCATGGCACCAAGAAAGACTGGCCCGCGCGACGAAAGTCGTTCATAGCGAATGTAGCTATGGCGCTCACCAGTCTCGATGCCGATGCGGCCGCGACGCTGCAGGCGCTCCCGGATCTGTTGAATACCGTCGACATCAACTTCGCAAAAATACTCCATCAGACGGGAAAGTCGGCGGGAGCGGCCCTGCCGCCGATCACACAGGTGGCTGCCGCCACGGCCTTTGCGTGCCAAATGCTGGAGATGCTTGAGAAAGGCGCACAACAGGACATGGACAAGGGTCCCGAGTTGCGGGTGAAAAGCAACTTTTCGATTGGAGGCCGCATTGTCAATCCGGACACGGAGCTATTCGGTGTTCTCAAGGCCATGGGCGCAACGGTGCTGCTCCTCGCGTACCAGAATAGCTGGTTGAACAAGGCTGGCGAGGTCGTGCTGCCGAGCGCGCTCCACCGTCCGTCAATCGACGAGATAGAGGCTGTGCAATCGGTGCTGAGCTTTGCCGCAGCATGGGGCGGCTGGGAGCGGGCACAGGTCCGTGCCCGCTTTGACCATCGCCCGTTCGAATATGTACCACCGCCGCTGCCGAAAAATACTCCGGCCGGGATCACGTCCATCCTGGATGTTGAGCCCAACCACGACGTGGAGTTGGTTGACTACATTGCTAACGATAGATTGCTCGCGCGCACCCATCAGCAGTACTTCGAGATGCTGGCGAGCGGGTACCGAGGTGCTGACCCCAGTTTAGACGAGCACACGCCGCTGGCGCCGGCGGCCTTTGTCTCATTCGAGGAAAAGCACGGGCTCTATACGCTATTTGAGTACTACTCGTACGACGTGCAGAATGATACGAAGCAATATGCCGGCCTAACGCTCATGGAGTGGCTGCGCGGCTACGCGATCCTGCGGCGACTCGCCGCAGAAATCGTGACTGCAGCCACCGACCACCCGTGCCCGCAGTTGGCAGAGGCTGAGATCGTTCAGTACTTGACCCGTGGTGGGCTGAGCGGACCGCCGCTCACCGCTTCCTCAGCCACTGCTGCCTGACGAGCCGACGCAGCGACATCTACGACCATCCGTTCATTCGCGTGGGCGAGGACCGTTACTTGTTCGTCGCGCCGAGCCAACGGAATGGGATTCTTGGCCCAATCATTGTTTCGGCACTCAACGGGGTTGGCGCAACGGTTCAACGCAAAGGAACCGAGTTCGAGAAGCGTCTTAGAAAAGAAATCCAGGGGCCCGGCCGCAAGGTCGCCCACTTCACGAAGAAGCGCGACAAGGAAGAATACGACTACGACGCGCTAATGGTCTGGGGGAACTTCTGTTTCTTGTTCGAGTGCAAGAATCACACCCTCTCAGGCGGGGTTATTCAGCTGGCCTATCATGCGCGGCAGGAAAGTGTCAGCCACGCAAGGCAAGTCCGCCGGTTGGTTGATGGGCTTCTGAAACATCCGGACATGCTCGATGATCAACTGCCGGAGGCCCGCGGGAAACTGCTTGTGCCTTGTGTCATCAACAACCTTCAGTACTCGGTACCGGACGGCGTCGACGGGGTTCTATTTGCCGATTCGTCGATGATCAAGCGGTTTCTCCACCTCCCGGTCATTGGCCAGGTCGGAATGCGCGCGGGACAAGAGCCGATTAGAACTCCTGGCGGTGAGATCATTCGACTATGGGCCGGCGATGCACCGACCCCTTTGGAGTTTCTGCGACATCTTCGATGTCCAGTGCAGTTCATTCTTACCCGGAACCACACCAAGTGTCAGCGTATCCTCAGCGGCATTTCTGAGTACGAAGCCGTGGCCGGGGGAGAGTACGCGACCTCCGATGTCGAGATTGCATCGGGCCGCGCGGCGGCTATGGCGTACGACTCACTTGTTCCTCTCTGGAGCGAAGCGGACTGGGCGGGCCGACTCACGCGGATTCCTTAGGAGCGGTACGCGCGTGCCTCGCTTCTGTGGCGCGACTCCCTCGTGAAATGGCACTTCAGGTGCCGCTGCGGGCGCTGGTCGACTTTGAACTTTACGCCGGGATGCGCTGACCAGCGATTCTGGTGTTGACTGAGCCGGCACACTGGAGCAGCGGCGACTGGACCGCCAAGGGCGCCGACTTCCGCTTCCGGCCAGAAGCAGACATCCCGCTACGCTTTAGCATCACTTTAATCGACCCGCGTACATCCATTGCGCGGCACCCGTCGGGCACGCCTGCGGGTCGACGACCCGGTCGAAGGAAAGGCTGGATGCCTTGGGTCAGCTCGGGAAGCGCGTTCCGAAGATCTCCCGCCACTTCTGCTTGGATGACCACTCGCGCTTAGGATCGGCCATCTCATGCTGGATTGCTTCCAGACTCAGGTTGTAGCAGCGTTTGGCCTTGTACTGGAAGCCACCTCCGTACACGTATGAGCTACTGCCCGGTGCCCGCCAGAAGGTCTGGTCGGCGCTTTGGTCAGCCATGAATTTGAAAAAGTCGCGGCACATGAAGTCGTAGTACAGGTACGACTTCTTCTTGTTCTCCCAGTTCTCGATGAACTGGTACGCGAGCGTATCGATGAGAAGCCCACCCATCGGAACCGACCATTCGCTCTTCCACTGGCGCATCATCCGGCACAACGGCACTAAATTGTAGTTGCACGCGATGTTTCGGGTGCGGATGGCGGCAATCTCGGCCCGCGGGTTGGTGGTCCGCCACGAGCCGCCGGCATTGGCGTCGGGGTACGTATACAACCCGTCGGAATGCGGAAAGGCTGGAACCACCTCGAATGTCATATCCCAAAATGCGACCTGAATGACCTGACCGTCACCGCGGATGCCGGTGTTGGGATAGGTCTTTTGAATCGAAGACTTGACCGCCTGCAGCAGCGCCGACTGACCGTTGAGGAGGTAGGCGTTGTACTGGGTGTACAGCGCCCAAGGCAGCTCGAAGATCATGTCGACGTCGCTGATGCCCCGTATCGCGGTATTTCGACCGTAGGAGCCCACGTACAGGCTATGCGCCGTCGCCGAGGTCGTGCCCCAAAAATCGGTGTTCAGACGGGTGGTCAGTGCTGCATAGCGGGTGGAAATGCTGGTCGCGGTGTCGACCTGCAGATCGTCACAAAAGGTTTGAAACCAGTTGGCCAGTCCCATGATGCGGCTTCGCTAGCTCAGACTCACGAGCGCAGTCCCCACGCCACGGCGCCGGCGACCAGAGCGACCAGGAGGACGATGCCCGTGACGGTGGCCGACAGCGGGATCTTGTCGCGCCAGAAAGTGAAGGGCCGCTTTTCTTGCAGCCAGCTGCGCTCGGCCTGCCAGAAGAACTTGTAATGCGCGTACCAGTCGCTCAGGAATATCTGCTTGCTGATGCCGATGCGTTGGGACTCATCTAGCAATTCCCGATACCGGGTCTGCAGGTCATCTAGGTTGTCGGCCTCCCCGCGACTTTGAATTTCGTAGTACACCGAACGGAGAATGGTGAACAAGGTCGTGAGTCGACTCCCAACCCGAGCATATTCCAGTCGGCCGTCCTGGTAGGAATTGAAGTAGAAAACCGCGTACGACACGATGAGGAGAAAGGCTGCCAAGACCCTGTTGTCCAAGGCGGGAAAGCCAAGCGCCAGGATGCCGAAGGCGAAGCTAATCACGCTAATCCAGCCAGGCGCCTTTTCGACGATGTCGTAGGTGGCCAGATGCTTCTTGGCGGCATAGCCGATGTTGTAGCCGCTTTCGGCAACGTCCTTGAGCAACAATTCGCGGTTCATCCCAGGTCATCCCTTCGATGACGCCCCAAGGGGTCGGAGCGACCCCTTGCCAGTTTAGCCTGAGTAGCGGCCGCCCGCCGGGGGAGTCAATGCGAGGCCGCAATCAGGCGCCAGCGAATGGGTGCAGGCGGTTTGAACTGGTGGTGGTTTTGCGGCGACAACCGATTTCCATGCGTGGACACACTGTTGTCGGCGCAGTGCTCGCAGGGGTAGACGCCGGAATGGAGTGTATTGGTCCCGGAGGTATGCAGGGCATAGCGACGCCACCCAGTTCTGAGCAGCGCTTTCATCTGGAGAAGAGCCCTCCTCCGTCCGCCCGGTCGGACGTTCGCTTCGGGTCGGAGGCGGATGTGGCCTGAAACAAGACCTGGCCCCGGTCAGCACCAGCAACTGATCCGACTGTGGTCAACGTCAAACGGATTCGTTGCTCAACCGGGCCGAAATACACAGCCGCTGAAGGGCGGCACGAAGTTACAACCGTCGCGTGTGCCCGATGACCACTTCGGGTTGGGAGGCGACTATGCGCTCGGACCTCCAACGGAGCGATGGCTGCCTAGATCTCGCCGGAAAATCTCTCATGGACAATATCCTACGACCAATTACGGAATTGGCGGCGGATTCTCTTAAATTACGAGACTGACATTTACGTGCCGTAACTTGGGTTCTGTCCGCACCATCCGCGGCCTAAGACAGCCGCGGCGCCTTGAATCGGTGCCCGAGGCGGTACCCAGGCCGCTTATGGCCGGAAGCGACCGTAGCCGGATACACAGGCTAGGGCGTGGTCAGCATCAGCGGCCTAGGCCGCGTCGACCAGCACCAACAATCAAGTTAGACGCTGCATACACGCAGCGAGCCGACCGTCCATGGCGGGCAGCGAATAGCCAGGGGCTCGTCAACGCCCTAGCATCTAGCCGGGTGGCGCTCCGGGGGCAGGGGAAAATAGTGTTTCGCAGCTGTGCAGCAATGTCGGTACGAACTCCTCCAGCGGCACTGCCCGAGAGAAAAGATAGCCTTGGCCAAACTCCACGCCAATAGCCCGCAGTGCGGCAAGCTGCTCAACCGTATCAATGCCCTCTGCGATGACCTCTCTCCCAAAAGACCTTGTCAGAGCGGCTATGCCCTCGACGATTGCTCTATCACGGTGGTCATCGATCATGCCTGCCACGAAGCCGCGATCGATTTTGACGTTGTCGATCGGCAACTGTCGAAGCCAGGACAGTGAGGAGTAGGCGGTGCCAAAGTCATCCAGGCTCACCTTGATCCCAGAGTCACGAATACTGGACAGCACGTCTGCCGCCCGCCCCAGATCGAGCATCAAGGCGGACTCGGTAATCTCAAGCGTCAGGGAATCTGGTGTGACATTCGCGCGAGTTAACTCGTCAGCCAAGAGTTCAACGGTACCTGGGACCACGATTTCTGGAGCCGACATGTTGATTGCTATTTGCAAGTCGGTGAGCCCCGACTGCTGGCGAAGCTTCGAGATGCTTTGGCATGCCTCCCGAACGACAAACCGGCTTAGGTCAAGGATAAGGCCAGAAGAAAGCGCGACCGGAAGAAATGCATCAGGAAAAATCACCCCTCGCTCCGGATGCTGCCAACGAAGAAGGGCTTCCACCGCCACGCAAGTTCCGCACTCGAGCTTAAATACAGGCTGAAAGAAAAGCCTAAACTCCGCGGCTTCCAATCCATCTCGCATTTCCTGTTCGAGCTCAAGCTGTGCGGCCAGGCGTGATCGCATCGCGGAATCAAACTGAACCAGGCAATTTCCGCCGGACATGTGCGCAGCGCTGGATGCCAGCTGCGCCTCGCTGATCAACGCGTTGACGTCATCTGGCGCCAGTAGTTCTCGTTGGCTGTAGCCCGAACTCCATGTCAGAGGAACGCGCTGCCTGCCAACCTGTACTGTAAGTTTCAGTGCAGCCGACAAGGTGTGGAGCGCATGAGTAAGCGTGACAGCATCGCTATTCTTAGTGAGAAGCGCGAATTCATTTGGGGCCGTCCTGGTTACGCGCCAATCACCGGGTGCCACGCGCAGCAAATGTTGTGCAATCTGCTGCGCCACGGTGGCCATGGTCCTATTGTCTAAAGCGCCTAACAGGTAACTGCATTGATCGACAGACGTAACAATTAAGGTGACGCCGGAAGTGTTCTCTGACGCGGCGGCATGCAACGCGCCATCAAGGTAAGCCCGGTTGGGAAGCTGCGTCTGCTCATCATGAGTACAGCGCCAAAGTAGTTCCCGCTGGGTCTTGCTTGCTTGATGCCGTTCATGAGCCAGCGCAATCTGATTGGCGACGCCAGAGGCGAAGTGTTGCTCCTCCGCCGTCCACAGTCGCGTCGTGCCCCTGTGCTCATGGCACAACACGCCCAGGTAACGACCAAACGCACGAACGGGGACGTCGAGCAGCGAGAGAATTCCAAGAGGCTCGAGGTAGTCCTGTGACAGTTCGCTTGTACGTGCGTCCGTGCGCGTATCCGTCACCGTAATCAGAAGTTCGCTAGAGATGGCAGAAAAATAGTGGGGATAGTCCTTCGCAAGAAAGACATCAGGTACAACTGGTCCACCCACCTCTCGGTCCCACTGGTGGGCGCACTGGATGCCGCGAGGAGCATCGGTGAACAGCCACAGACCAACACGGTCGACGTCCAGGGTGGTCGCCAGCACGGCCAACATGCGCATCAGGCTGTCGTCCAGATCTTCAAAGGGCGCATTCAACAACAACAAGAACGCCTCTCGATACCGCTCGCAGCGTAGGACAACGTTGTCGCGATCACTCTCGCCTTGCTCGGGCGAGACGGGACTGCCAGTCATATGCACTGGACTCTCCTAGAGCGGGTCACGCCCGACATTACCTCAGATCATCGCGCCTGAAACATACGCCCAATTGTGTCCAGGGAGCCCTCAAGCAAGGGCGCATAAGGAGCGTCTTATGAGCTAGCAATCGTGTTTGGAAGCGGAAAGCAGCCGACTATGTTTTAAAGGCATCGTTCCAATGCGTTTGCACTATTTGACTTAGAGATGGCGCTTCTCAATAGTCAGCGTGCGCTCGTTTCTGTCGCGCCCACTAGGGGAGTACTTCCATGAGCATCAACCACTCAAGATTCCAAAACGGTCTTGGATGCATCGCGCTGTCGATGTCATTCCTCGTACTTGCGGGATGTGAATCGCCCCGTCTTTCCCGGAGGCTCCAAACCTTGAGAGGATGGAGCCATGAGCAACAGATTGACGAGGTACGCACCCGAGGTGCGTGAGCGGGCGGTGCGGATGGT
>NZ_JBRREA010000080.1:0-16930 GCF_056759975.1 Stenotrophomonas sp. STEN031 | reverse complement strand
ATTTGAAAGTGAACAGGAAAGTCAATGAAATCAACGATCTACCAACACCACCTCCGCGCCAGTGCTAGCTTTTCGTACCGTCACTTATTGCACTGAAAACGAGGAGACCCCAACAAGTCCGGGCAGTTGGCACACCGGCTGATGTACGTCGATCTGGTGATCCTGGATGAACTGGGCTACCTGCCGTTCACGCAGTCGGGCGGTGCGATGCTGTTCCACCTGCTCTCCAAGCTCTACGAGCGAACGAGCGTGGTGATCACCACCAACCTCACCTTCTCGGAATGGAGCAGCGTCTTCGGCGACGCCAAGATGACAACCGCCTTGCTCGACCGCCTCACGCACCACTGCCACATCGTGGAGACAGGCAATGAGAGCTGGCGATTCAAGCACTCCAGTGCCGCTGGCGCGGCACCGTCCAAGCCACGTGCAAAAGCTCAGAAAGGAGATCGAAAAGCAGCAGACCCGATAGACTTATCCACAACCGAGTAGCCAGAACATCCATCAACCCAGTGGCTCAGTATTCGACGTGATCACTGGCTCAGTTGTGCTGATGAATCAACAGGCACGTATCGTTTTTCCTAACAGCGCACCCGTCCTTGATGGACGGCTCCGAAGATACATCTCAAACAGTCCACAAACCGTCTACTAAAGCCATTTGAACCAGCGAAAGACCGCTACCAACCCAACACTCATTAGTAAGCAAAGACCTACCAACACCCAGAAGCCATTGGTGGCATCTGCGAACGGCAGTCCCAGAAGATTGGCGCCAAACAGGCCAGTGACAAAGTTCAAGGGCAAGAAGATTGTGGATACCACGGCAAAAACATAAGAGCTTTGATTCAGCTGTCGCTCCTGAATGCGGTTTGCCTGGTCACTGAGGATATCGATACGGTCACGCAAATTCTCCAGCGTTTCGAGCAACCGCAACAGCTGGTTCAGGTGCTCCTCCAGTCGGCCTCGGTGATTTATATTCAGCGGCGGGACGACGAGAGTTGTCAACGTTTGAAGAACGGCTCGCTGGGGGCCAAGATGACGAAGAAAGCCAGAGATCGCGGTCTGGGTATTGGCCATGCTCGGGCATGCCGCTTCCGTCTGGTGCTGAACCAGAAGGCCGCCGATCAGATCCACCCCATCCTCCAGCATCTCGACCTGCTCGGAAACTTCCGCGAGGTGCTCTTCGATGAGATCGCAAAGGAAGTCACCTGGCGTTGCAGGGCCGCGCCCCTGAGAGATGTCTTCTGCAAGTTCGAGGATGGGATCCACATCCTCCTCGCGGGTCGTGATAACCCGACGCTCATCAATCCAGATTCGCATGGACACCATGTCCTCTGGATGCCCCACTCCATCAGCTCTCAGATGCATCGCTTTGAGCAGAACCATCACACCCTGCCCGTGGACGCGCAACCGCGACCGGGTATCTTCAGAGACCATCGCTGCGGCGATCAGCTTGTCCAGGCCGGTCGCGCTCGAGAGAAAACCTTCCGTCTCGCGGTGGTGGATGCACATGTGCAACCACGACGCACCGCCGGTCATCTGGAGAAGATGGAGGAACCCAGGCGTACGCTCTGCTTCGATCATGGCTCTCAGCCCACGGTGGATTCAACGTCAAGGTTAACGGTATCTCCAACCCGTAGCACGCCACCTACGACGATCCGTGCCGTGGCGCCCCCGTGACCACGCAGCGCGGCGTAACCGCCTTCACCGAGCTCGTCCTCCATGCGTGAACAAGGAGGACATGGCCCCGTGATTTCAATGCGGACCGAACCGCCAATTCGCCAGACAAAGCGCTCTTCCCGGAAAGGTGAATGCATCGCGGCGATGTTGATCCCCGAGATCACGAGGTTGCGCCGCAAACGCTCCGGGGCAATTGGGGCTTGCCCCGTCCAGACCCCGAGCAAGCTGAGGTGCTCAGCCTGGATCAGACTCAGCTCGCGATGGCGTTGCGCATCCGACTGACGAAGCCGCAGGGAGCGGTGATCGCCAATCAGCCCGAGACCCGGTTCGGCCCTGGCCTCCTGCACGGACACAGCGTCCTTGAGGCGATCCGGGCGCAGAACGATGGCACCAAGTCGACCTGTGCCATGAAAGCGCCGGACCAAGTCGCGCAGCGTGCCGCCCATCGTTCAGACTCGAATGAGGTGCATCACAAGACTTCCTCTATGTGCAGTTCGCGTTGCCGGAAGCTGACAACATCACCGGCTCGGGCATCTGCGATCGCTGCGTAGATGGGCGCCTGGGTGGAAATTCCCATGTAGGTGTTGCCGTCGCACTGGAAGGCATCGCTAGCAACCGCAATCACGAACCAACGCCCGTCGATGCGAACCACGGCGCCTGTCTCCACCGAATCCCGGGGACCGAAATCGATCTGACGTAAGACTTCCAGGGCCTCCTGATGATCGTGAATGGGGCATTCGAACGCCTGCGCCAGAGCGGCATTGTTGACGGCCCGCGACGCCGCATCGCTTTCACTGGGTTCATCTCCGCGGCCCGCCGCACCAACCAGGTATTGTGCATAGGCCTGTTCAGCAAACCGCAGGCGCCCTTCGGCAAGGTCCAGCATGGTCTGGCGCAAATGGATCTTGTTGCTCATTCAGGCTCCTATGTCAGGTCGACGTTTGTTGCGTTGGGGTGAACGGTAGGCGGTGCCAGACTGTGAGGGCGTACCAGCCTCGGGGGTCGGTCAGGGTGCAGGTGTTGTCAAACCCGCTTTGGGCTGCGAGGTGTTCAATAGAAGCCATCGTGTACTTCTGAGATTGCTCCGTGTAGATGGTCTCGCCGGCAAGGAAAACGAAACCTCGGTCGAGGGTCTTGCTGTTGACCACCTGGTCCACCTGGCTAACCAGAAAGCTCCTGGCCACGTGTTCCAGCGGACAGTAGCTGGCGTAATGACGAAATTTCGCAAGATCGAAGTCCATGCCCAACTCGCGATTCAACCGTGTCAGCAGGTTCAGATTGAACGCAGCTGTCACGCCTTGAGAGTCGTCGTAAGCTGCGCGCAGCATGGCCGGGTCCTTGACCAGATCCAGACCAAGCAGCACAAGGTCACCCGGGCGCAAATTCGAATGCACTCGCTGCAGCAGCTTGACGGCACCGTGTTCGTCCAGGTTGCCCAGATTGCTGCCCAGTAACATTGCAACCTGGCGTCGCCCTTCGGCGACCTGAGGCCAGTGCTCGAAGTAGTCTCCCAGCACCGGCTCGATGGCCATGCGGGGGAGGTACGTGTCAAAGCGGCGGCTCAGATCCGCTAGTGCGCGTGCGGACACATCCATAGGCCTGTAAATGCAGTCCACGTCACGTTGTGCCAGTGCCTGGCACAACGACAGCGTTTTGGCCCCGTCGCCGCTGCCCAGTTCAATCAAATCGATCGGGCTGCACCGAGGGTCTATCCACCGGGAAAGTTCGTCCGCTCGTGAACGCAGGAGCTCGTGCTCAAGGCGTGTGAGGTAGTACTCTGGCAGCGCCATGATCTGCTGAAACAGGCGCGAGCCTTCGTCGTCGTAGAACCAAGCGGATGAGAGCGCCTTTTGTGGTCGCGTCAACCCTTGCAGAACATGCTCTGTCAGTCTGTCCCGATCAGTCATGCCGACTCCCGCGAGCGAACAGGACGAATCCCCGTGAACTGCCAACGCAACGGAGCGTGAAAGAAGTTCCGGTATGTCAGACGGGCGTGGCCCGGTGATGTGGCCCAGGATGCTCCGCGCAAGACCTGCTGGTTTACCATGAACTTCCCGTTGTATTCCCCCACCGCGCCCTCGCTGCGGGCAAAGCCAGGATAGGGCTGATAGGCACTGCGCGTCCATTCCCATCGACGTCCCCAGTCGAGCCGGCTTGCCGCTGCCTCCCACTCGAACTCGGTGGGCAATCGCCACCCCGCCCACTCGCAGAAGGCATGTGCCTCGTAGTAACTGACGTGGGAGACTGGCGCCTGGCTACTGAGAGGCGCCACACCCTGGAGCGTGTAGTGACTCCATCCGTGAGGCTGGGCTGGGTCGGGCAGCCAGTACATTGGCGCACGGTGTTCGAGCGTTTGCACCCAGTCCCAACCTTCTGCATGCCAGAGCGAATGGCGCTGATACCCTCCGTCGCGCATAAACTGAAGGTATTCATCATTGGTGACAAGCGCCACACGGATGTCTACCCCTTGAATGAGCGCCAAATGCGATGGCGACTCGTTATCGAAGGCGAACCCTGGCCCCTGGTGGCCGATGCGAATCGTCTGCCCGTCGACGCTCAGCCAATCGTTCAGGGGTGGGCAGGTGCCATCGTGTTCGGCCGTCACATCTTGCGGACCGATGCCCTGAGGGTCATACGCCGGATGCAATGGGTTGTGGCCAAGGATGTACTTGATGTCTGTGATCAGCAACTCCTGATGCTGTTGTTCATGCTGCATGCCCAGCTCTACCAAAGCCGCGACTGCGGGCTCCAGTGGTTCCTTCAGCAGACGATGCATGGACTCGTCCACATGCGCGCGGTATGCCATCACCTCAGCCACCGTCGGGCGACTCATGCTCCCTCGCCGAGGGCGTGCCAAGTGAGCGCCCTCAGATTCGTAGTAGCTGTTGAACAGGTAGCCATACAGAGGATGGAACAGTCGATAGCCCGGCTGTTGTAGCGCGAGAACAAAAGTCTCGAAGAACCACGTGGTGTGAGCCAAGTGCCACTTCGGTGGACTGACGTCGGAAACCGGTTGAGGGACATGGTCCTCGGCACTCAGAGGAGCACACAGCCGTTCGCTGCGTGAACGGACAGAGACGTATCGGGTCAGGAGAATTTCTTCAGGTGTCATGGCAAGTAAGAACAAAAAGTGCTTCAACTTCCGAAACGCTCAGTGCGGATGGAGACCTCTGGCACATTCAGCCCGGTGACCATATGAACGATGGACTCGACAAAGTCATTGCGCCCGCAGATAAAAACTTGTGCGGATTCGGTCGCCACATTGCCCAACTGCTGCAAAGCCCAGGCAACATCGGCTTCAACAATGCGGCCAACGTGGTCCTGCACACGCGGGGCACAGGTGTCCCGCGAGAGAGCTAGTCGGGTGCGAAACCGTGGAGTAAACGCTTCCCATCGCTGCAGGGTTGGCCAGAGCAACACTTCTTCCAGATGGCGTGCGGCAATCAACAACGTTGTATGCGCTAGGCTGTATGCACCCACGCGTTGCGCTGCCATGGACAAAAGGGGAACGACGCCAGATCCTCCCCCAATCAGCAAGGCTGGTCGTGTGTTCGACTCGTCAAGCACAAAATGTCCTCCAACTGGTCCGAGGATTTCAATCGTTTCGTCGTGCTGGGCCTCATCGTGAAACCAGGTGGATACTTCGCCATCGTCCAAACGCTCAATGCCCAGTTCATAGAGCCCAATACGTTGAGGAGGAGAGAGGAGTGAGTAGCTCCGTTGTGCCTGATAGCCGTCTTCTGCTGTCAGTCGGACATCCAAATGCTGGCCCGGCCTCGGGCGAACCCATCTGTCGGGACGCAGCACCACCCGCATGACGCGTGGAGTCAGTGCCTGCAACGCTTCGATGCGTGCGGACTGCCAGCTCAGCCGTTGCTGACCAACGGCCTCATCCATAGCGCTCTTCCTTGAAGGGGTCACCTCGCATGTGATAGCCCCGCAGTTCCCAGAACCCGGCCTCGTCGCGCTCGTTGAACTGCAGCGCATTGACCCACTTGGCCGACTTCCAGAAATAGAGATGCGGCACCAACAGGCGTGCCGGTCCCCCGTGCTCGGGCGCGAGCGGTCGGTCATCGTAGTGCGTTGCGATCATTGCGCGCCCTTGTGTCAGATCGGCCAACGGCACGTTGGTGGAGTAGCCGTCCTGGGAATGCGCCAGCACCCAAGGCGTGGGCGCTTCCAGTCCGGCTGCTTGCAACAAAGCGTCCAACGTCACACCGCGCCAGCGGGTGTCGAATTTCGACCAGGTGGTAACGCAATGGATATCGACCACCTGCTCGGTCTGGGGCAGGGCCTGGAATTCGCTCCAGGTCCAAACGCGAACCGGCCGCACACCGACCTTCAAGGTCAAGCGCCAATCGCCAAGCGCCAAGGCTTTTGGGGTGGGGCCCGCAGTCAGCACGGGAAAACCTTCCGTCAGGGACTGTCCTGGCGGAAGTCGACCGCCGTGGTTGTGGACATCGCGATTGCGGCCGCTGAATGAGCGGTTGATGGGCATGGTGTGGGTCCTCCGGCTCACCCAGAACTTGCGGTCAAGGGCTTGCGTCGATCAATGATGGTGGGCAGGAACTCGGTGACCGTCGGGTGAACGGGCAATGCATCCCGGACCAACTTCCAGGTGCCGCCACTGGCCATCACCAGACCGATCGCCTGAATGATCTCGTCCGACTGGATCCCGAGCATGGTCGCTCCGAGGAAATGACCACTGTCCTCATCGATGAGGAGCTTGATCTTGCCCACGGTTTCGCCTTCTTCCTTCGCGCGACTGACGTCCTTCATGGCGTGAACCGCCTGGGAAATGCGTCGCCCTTCGGTCACGAGTTTTCGCGCGTCGGCCTCATAAAGACCGACGTGGGCCAGCGGAGGATCGGTAAACATGGCATAAATGCCGACGCGCGCGGCGGCGCTGCGTTGCCCTCCGGCCAGGTTCTCCGCCACGATGTCCTGATCGTGGTAGCTGGTGTGGGTAAAGGCCCCGCGCTGATTGATGTCACCCAGCGCCCAGATGCCGGGAACCGCGGTTTCGAGCCGGTCGTTGGTGACCAGGTAGCCTCGCGCACTGACCTCCAGGCCCACCGTTTCCAGGCCCAGACAGTCGGTGTTCGGTATTCGCCCGGTGGCCACCAGCAGGTGGCTGCCATCCACGCTGCGGCCACCAGCCAACTGCACCCGCACGCCAGCGTCGTTGTCCGCCTTGCCGACCCGCTCAATGCGCACGCCGGTGTTCACTTCGATGCCTTCCGCTGTCAGCATTCCGGTCACAGCGGCTGCAATGTCCTCGTCCTCGCGGGCCGTGAGGCGGGGCCCTGTTTCCAGAATGGCAACCTCACTTCCCAGCCGCCGAAAGATCTGAGCCATCTCCAGGCTGATGTATCCACCGCCGATGATCACCAGCCTGGACGGTAATTCACGCAGCGCCAACAGCCGTTCGTTGTCCAGGAACGGCAGCTCGTCCAGCCCAGGCACCGGCGGAACAAAGGGACGTGTGCCGGTGTTCAGCACCACCTTGGGCGCCACCAGCTGATGCTCGCCGGCCAGCACCACGAACTGTTCGCCTTCACGGCCCGCCAGGCGACCGCGCGCCTTGATGATGGTGAGTCCTTCCAACTGGCCCAGCCAGGCCTGCAGGCCAGAGCGAGCCTCCTCCACCCGGCGTTGCATGCGCTCCATCGCTGCCCTGAAGTTGACCTGGACCGACCCGGTTTGCACACCGAATTCGCTGGCCCGGCGCGCCATGTGAGCCACACGAGCCGACTTGCGTAGGGTCTTGGTTGGGGTGCAGCCCCGATTGACACAGGTACCACCCAGGTCACGCTCCTCGATGAGCGCCACCTTCATACCCCGGGCAACGAGTGTCGCGCCCAGAAAGGGACCGGCCTGACCGGCTCCGATCACGATCGCGTCGAACCTCTGTTCCCCGCTCATGGCCGCACCTCGACACCGCGCCAGAACGCCACCCTGCCGGTCACCGCCTCCGCACCAGCCTTGGGCGACGGGTAGTACCACGCCGCGTCAGCGTTCACGTCTTCGCCGACCACGACGTCGTAGTAGCTGGCCCGCCCCTTCCATGGACAGGTGGTGTGCGTATCGCTTGGTTTGAAATGTTCCGGGCGCAACGCGTCGTGTGGGAAATAGGCGTTGCCTTCAACTTCCACGATGTCATCGCTCTCAGCGATGGTGGTGCCTTTCCAGATGGCTCTCATGCTCCGTCTCCTTCGTTTGTGTGTGGTTGGGATCAGTCCCGAATCAGTGTGGTGGTGATCACCGGATGGTTCTCCAGCGTTCGATGCACGGGGCAACGATCGGCGATGCGCAACAGGTCCTGTCGCTGGCTTTCACTCAACGGTCCGCTCAGCAGGAGCTGCCGCGTGACGTGGTCAACCTGTCCCGAGCGATCCCCGCACTCCTGGCAATCGGTCGCGTGCGCGCGCTCATGACGCAACCTGACCTGGACATCCTTGAGCGCATAGCCTTTTCGCTTGGCGTACTGGCGCAATGTCATGGACGTGCAGGCGCCCAGCGACATCAGCAGAAGTTCATAAGGATCGGGCCCGCGTTCGCCACCACCCACTTCCTTGGGCTCATCGGCGTCGAGGTGGTGCGGACCTGCTCGCATCGATCGCCAGAAGGCGTGATCGTGCTCCCCCACCCACACCTCGCCCGCACGAAGGTCCGACGGCGCATCGTTTCGCTCGGCTCGCATCGGCAGAAACCGCGAGGCCCAGGCGCCAATCAGGTCAGCCGCATACTGCGCATCGGCCGGGCGCGTGAGCAGATGGTCCGCATCGTCCAGGCTGATGAAACTCTTAGGATGTCTGGCCGCCTTGAACAGGTCCTGTGCCTCGCCGATGTCCACCACCGCGTCACTTGGCGCGTGCATAACCAGCAAGGCCGCGCGAAGCCCCTTGACCGGGTTCTCGTGGGCTTGGGCCTGGAGCTCTTCAATGAAGGCCGGCGCGATCCTGAACGCCCGGCCGCCCAGGTCGACCTGGATCTGCCCATCCTCTTCGGACTTGGTCGGACCGAAGTGACGAAGCACATGGTCGGCCGTCGCGGGTGCGCCCAGCGTGCAAACCGCCCGTATGCCGTCGAGGCGGGCAGCCGCCGCGATGGCCGCCGTCCCCCCCAGGCTGTGTCCGACCAACAGTGCAGGCATGCCGATCGTGCTCTGCATCCAGTGCACCGCCGCCACAATGTCCGCCACGCTGGACGAAAAGCCACCGCGCCCGAAGTCGCCTTCGCTCTCGCCCAGACCGGTGAAATCAAAGCGCAGCGTGGCGATGCCCTGCTGAGCCAGCGCCCGGCTGATGCGGGTCGCGGCGAGAGAGTTCTTTCCGCAGGTAAAGCAGTGGGCAAACACCGCCAGGGCTTGTAACGGTGCATGGTCCGGGCGTTCCAAGACACCCACCAGCAGACCCTGGCTGCTGCCAGCGAAGCCTACCTTTTCGCTGCTCATGCTTTCTCCAGTGCCAGGGCGTTGATGCAGTAGCGCAGACCGCTGGGCTTGGGTCCGTCGGGAAACACGTGACCCAGGTGGGCGTCGCAGACGTTGCACGTCGTCTCCACCCGCACCATGCCGTGGCTGTTGTCTCCGTGATAGCCCACCAGACCCGGGGCAATGGCCTGCGTGAAGCTGGGCCAGCCGCTGCGGCTGTCATATTTGGTCGACGCATCGAATAGTTCAGTGCCGCAGCACACGCACCGGTAGATCCCGGGCGAAAACAGCGTACACATCGAGGAGCTGTGCGCCCGTTCGGTGCCCTTGAGCCGCGTGATTCGGAACTGCTCGGGCGTCAGCTGTTGGGCCCACTCGGCTTCGCTGCGCTCAACTCGGCGCGGTGGCGTCGGGTTGCCCGTTTCCACCAGTTGAATCACTCCTTTCCAAGTCAACATGTCGGGCCCAGGCTCCGGTGCCGCCGGTTCGTTTTCCAGCCGCTTGAGAAAGGTGACGAGCTTGTCGGCGTCGATTCGGAAATGGTTGTAGACCACTCTGCCATCGGGATCGATCAGGATGAACCAGGGTGTGCCGCCGTTGCGGTAGCGGCGCATCAGCTCCGAACCCGCGCCGTCCTGTTCGTCACCGGCGTCGTGCCCGAAGGGAATGCCCAGCGCGTAGCGGGAGTGATTGGCCAGCATGCGCTCCCAGGTGTTCGAACCGAAGTCCTCGAACACGGTCTGGACTGCGGCGAACCCGACGAAGTCGCTCCCCCGAAACGCGTCGACCACCCGGGCAAGCGCCGGAAAGCCGGTCGCATGGCACCCCGGGCAGGCGTCCTGAAAACAGAAGATGAGCTTGAACCGGCCGGGCATGCGGTCCAGGTCGAAGTGTTCCAGCGCCTGGCCCGACGCGTCCACCCACCGGGTCACACCCAGGGGAGCGGCCGCTTCGCCAAGGACACCGGGTTCCTGTTTCGTTGTGGTCATGCGAAGTCTCCTTTCAGAAATCGTTGGGTACCCCAATCAGGTGCCGCAGAAGGTGCGGTGGGCTGCGGCCACTTCGGGCGAGGCCGGCAGCGTGAATGGCCGCGCGGACTCCACCGTCTCGTACGGCCGCCCCAGCACCGCCAGCAGGCGCTCGAACGGACCGAGGTCGGCCTCGTCCACGGCACTCGACAGCGCCGCCTCCACCTGGTGATTGCGCGGGATCACGAAGGGATTGACCGACCACGCCGTTGCGGCGCAGTCCTGCAAGGTCCTTCCCTCCCGGGCCATGCGCTGGCGCCAGCGCGCCAGCCAGTCCGAGAGCGCCGGGCGCTCCCGTCCGAACAGGTCGTGCAGTGCGGCATCCGGCCCCGTGATGGCGTCGGACAGGAGGCGGAACGCCAGCGTGAAGTCCACCTTTTCCCGCTGCAGCAGCTGCAGGAAGTCGTCCGCCAGGGCGCGGTCGTCCGGCTCTTCAGCGGCCAAGCCCAGCTTGGCGCGCAGCTGCCCGGTCCAATGCCGGTCAAAGCGCACGGCAAACCCGGCCACCACCTGTTCCACCCGTTCCACGACGTCGATATCGCGGGCGTCCAGAACCGGCAGCAACGCTTCGGCCAGACGGGCCAGGTTCCATTGCGCCATGGCCGGCTGCTGGCCGTAGGCATATCGCCCCTGACGGTCGATCGAGCTGAACACCGTGGCCGGATCGAAACCCTCCATGAACGCACACGGACCATAGTCGATGGTCTCGCCCGAAATGCTCATGTTGTCGGTGTTCATCACCCCGTGGATGAAGCCCACGCCCATCCAGCGTGCAATCAGCTGCGCCTGCCGCTCACAGACGGCCTCCAGCATCGGAATGGGCTTGTCGGAAAGCTTGGCGAGGGCGGGGTCATGCCGCGCCACGGCATAGTCGAGCAGCCGCCGAAGCATCACCTCCTCCTCCCGCGCCGCGAAGAACTCAAAAGTGCCCACCCGCAAGTGGCTGGCCGCCACGCGCACCAAGATCGCCCCGGGGGGCGAGCCCTCGCGGTTCACCCGCTCACCGGTCCGGATCACCGCCAGCGCACGCGTCGTGGGAATGCCCAACGCGTGCATGGCCTCGCCCATGAGGTACTCGCGCAGCGCCGGGCCCAGTGCCGCCTTGCCATCGCCACGGCGCGAAAACGGCGTACGGCCCGACCCCTTGAGGGCCAGGTCCCGACGCTGTCCTGCCGTGTCGATGAGTTCCCCGAGCAGCAAGGCGCGGCCATCCCCCAAGTGTGGCGAGAACTGGCCGAACTGGTGTCCCGCGTAGGCCTGCGCCAGCGGCGCCGCCTCAGCCGGCATTTCCACGCCGGACAGCCACGCCAGACCGGTCGCAGACTTCAGCGTCGCCGGCTCCAGCCCCAGCTCCAGCGCCAGGGCGTCGTTGAACTGCACCCAGGCCGGGGCCGGGGACGGCTCGGGCTTCCAAGGCACATAGAACCCCTGCATGTCCCGGAAGAAGCTGTTGTCAAACGGCAGCCGAAACGCCGGGCCCGTCCCCGGCGTCTTCGGCTCCGACACGGCCTTTGGTGTGGACGCACGCATGACTTCAGGCCGCCTTGAGACCATCGTTCGAAGCGCCGAACGCCCCGATCAGCTGCCGCTCGTCGAGCTCGAAGTCGCTGTAGAGCACCTCGTCCAGCGGATCGATCACCAAAAACCACGGCGTGCCGCGCGTCCCGTAGTCCGCCATGAGCGACGACGCGCGTCCGATCGCAGGGTCGTGTCCGAACGGAATGTTCAAGCCGTAGCGCAACTGCGTCTCGCGCAGGCGCTCGAAGGTGTTGGACTCGGCGCCCTCGAACACGGTCTGCACCGCGGCAAACGCGAAGCCGCGATCGCCCAACGCCTTGATCAGCTTCTGCAGGGTCGGAAAGCCATGGCTGTGGCAGCCCGGACACCAGTGCTGGAAGCAGAAGATCACTTTGAACCCGTCGCCCAGATCGGACAGCTTCAGCGGTGCCATGCTGCGCCCTTCGCCGTCGATCCACCACGGCACCCGCAGCTCGGGCGCCTGTTGAATGCACCGGGATTGCATCACCATCTCCTCAGGAAAAAAACAGACACACCGGGTCGGCCCGCCCACTGGCGCGCCGACCCCCACCGTTCTTGAGCGTTGGCCGTCAGCCGATCTCGCGTCGCGGCAGCTTCCAGCCCGCACGGGGGTAGTGGCAAGTGTAGCCGTTGGGGTGCTTGACCAGGTAGTCCTGATGCTCGGGCTCGGCCTCCCAGAACGGCCCCGCGGGCGCGAGCTCGGTGACCACCTTGCCCGGCCACAAACCCGAGGCATTCACATCGGCAATGGTCTGCTGCGCCGTGGCCAGCTGCTCGTCCGAGGTGTAGAAAATGGCCGACCGGTAGGAACTGCCGCGGTCATTGCCCTGGCGCCCCGGGGTGCTCGGATCGTGGATCTGGAAGAAGAACTCCAGCAGGTCGCGAAAGCTCGTCTGCGTGGGGTCGAACTCCACCTCCAACGCCTCGGCGTGGGTGCCGTGGTTGCGGTAGGTGGCGTTGGGCACATCGCCGCCGCTGTAGCCCACACGGGTGCGCAACACGCCAGGCAGCTTGCGCACCAGGTCCTGCATGCCCCAGAAACAACCGCCGGCCAGGACTGCTTTTTCGCTCGGGTTCATCGTGATCTCCTTCAAAGTTCTGCCTCAAGGCATTGAACCTGAAGTCGGGTCCGTTCGGCACAGCACAACGGCATTCGGCGTCCGCATCACGCCACCGATCGTCCAGAACCAGGGCGCGATGGACCTACGGCTGACTCAGATGCTCCATCTGCCAAGCGCTGGGCGATTGCCCCGAGGCCCGTTGAAACGCTCGCGCGAATGCGGTGGCATTACCGTAGCCCACCTGAGAGGCCACCGCCTTCACTGCCTGCCCTTGCGCGAGTAGGTTGCGGGCAACCGCCATGCGCCAGTGGGTCAAGTAGGTCAACGGCGGTATGCCCACCACCTGGACAAAGCGCAGGGCAAAGGCAGACCGGGACAGGTGCGCCAGCTCCGCCATGCTGTCAAGCGTCCAGTCGTGCTCTGGCGATTCGTGCAGCATGGACAGCACCACACCCAGACGGCTGTCGACCATGGCCTCCAGCACACCGCCGGACAGCAGTTGCCGATCAATCAGGTGACGCACAAGCACCACGAAGGTGTATTGCAGCAGGCGGTCGATCGCTGCCCGATAACCAAAAGCACGTGCCTCGGCCTCCTCGAACAGCAGCTCTACCGGTCGCTGCAGCGATGACGTGGCGGTCAAGTCAATCACCGTGACGTCCGGCAAGATCATGTCCAGCGGCGGCGCCAATTCACTGAGGGTGGCGCACATCAGGTCCACCCCCTGCGGCCCTGAGCCCTGAACCCAGTGCTCCAACGCGCGGGGAAGCAACAGCACGCTGGGCGCCCGCACGTTCAGCGGCGCAAAGCCCTTGCGCGTCAGTTGCAGCTCGCCGCGACTCAGCAGGTGCATCGTCCCCTGCTTGAGGCCGTCAGCCTCGGATCCCTGCGTCAGGGTACAGAGATTTCCCGAGAAAAACATGCGCGCCGTGGGGGTGAACCGTAACAGCTGGTTCAGCAGAGAGGCGTTCGGCAAGGGAGTGCTTTGGTTCAAGCGCGTGACACCTGTTGTGGGTTAGACCTTGATTATCTTGGAGCTTCCGCCTCTCCTTAGAATGACTGCATGCCCCCCCCGTCCCTTTCGTCCAGCATCTCTCGACACCACCAAGCTCCCGCAGAAATTGAGGGCCAGGCGCTCAGGACGTCAAACTTCCTGCGCCAGGTCATTGAAAAAGACCTCGCCACCGGCACCTACGCCCAGCGCCAATGGGGCGGCGGCCCGGGTGATGCCGCCTTCCACGACGCCGGCCAGCCCGACCCGGCCAAGATCCGCACCCGCTTCCCGCCCGAACCCAACGGCTACCTGCACGTGGGCCACGCCAAGAGCATCTGCCTGAACTTCGGCCTGGCGCGCGACTACGGCGGCGTCTGCCACATGCGCTTTGACGACACCAACCCCGAGAAGGAAGAAAAGGAGTACGTGGACTCCATCCTCGACGCGGTGCAGTGGCTGGGTTTCAACTGGGAATCCAACTTCAACGGCAAGCAGGAAAGCCACCTGTACTACGCGTCGAACTACTTCGACTTCATGTACCGCGCGGCCGAATACCTTATCACCGCCGGCCACGCCTATGTGGACGAGCAGACAGCCGAAGACATGCGCATCAACCGCGGCGACTTCGGCAAGCCCGGCGTGGACAGCCCCTTCCGCAGCCGCAGCCCGGAAGAGAACCTAGCCCGCTTCCGCGAGATGCGCGACGGCAAACTGGCCGACGGCGCCGCCGTGCTGCGCGCCAAGATCGACATGGCCTCGCCCAACATCAACCTGCGCGACCCGGCCATCTACCGCATCCGCCGCGCCACGCACCACAACACGGGCGACGCCTGGTGCATCTACCCCATGTACACCTTCGCGCACCCCATCGAGGACGCGCTGGAGCAGATCACCCACAGCATCGCCACGCTGGAATTTGAAGACCAGCGCCCGTTCTACGACTGGTTGCTGGAGCGTTTGTGCGAAGGCGGCCTGCTCAAGGCCCCACCGCCGCGGCAGTACGAATTTGCGCGCCTGAACCTGACCTACGTGATCACCAGCAAGCGCAAGCTGGCGCAGCTGGTGAACGAGAAGAAAGTCAGCGGCTGGGACGACCCGCGCATGCCCACCATCGTCGGCCTGCGCCGCCGCGGCTACACGCCCGAGGCCATCCAGCTGTTTGCCGAACGCATCGGCGTGACCAAGAGCGACTCCTGGATCGACTACAGCACGCTCGACGGCTGCCTGCGCGAAGACCTGGAAAACAAGGCCCACCGCGGCATGGCCGTGCTTGACCCCGTCAAGCTGGTGCTCACCAACTGGGCCGAAGTGTTCGGCTCTGACGGCTACACCGAAGACTGCACCCAGCCCGCCCTGCCCCACAGCACCATTGCCGAAGGCCAGACGCCGCCGCCTGACCGCGTCTTCAAGATCGGCAAGGACGTGTGGATCGAACGCGAAGACTTTGAAGAAGTGCCGCCCAAGGGCTACAAGCGCCTGTTCCCAGGCAACGTGGTGCGCCTCAAAGGCGGCTACGTCATCGAATGCACGGGTTGCGCCAAAGACGCCGAAGGCAAAGTGACCGAAGTGCACGCCAAGGTCATCCCCGGCACCAAGAGCGGCACCCCCGGCGCCGACAGCGTCAAGGCCAAAGCCGCCATCACCTGGGTGGGCAACGCCGACGGGGTGAGCGCCGAAGTGCGCCTGTACGACCGCCTGTTCACCGACCCGCAACCCGACGCGGGCGGCAAGAACTTCCTGGACGCGCTGAACCCCGACAGCCTGAAGGTGGTGACGGCGGTTGTGGAGCCTTCACTGGCTGCAGCGAAGCCAGACCAGAAATTCCAGTTTGAGCGCCACGGCTACTTCGTGGCCGACCGTGCGGACCACGGGGTGGGCGGGAAAGTGGTGTTCAACCGGGTGACGGGGTTGAAGGATCGTTGGAATTGATCGCTATTCCCACTCTGTGCTTGCTTAATGCCTCGTACAAATCGTCTTTGTTGAAGACATCGCCTTGCACCACTTCACTCTCAGAATCTGGGGGTAGCTATCTACTCCGTTTTGGCGAGTAGGTGAACAGATCCGGAACAACGCGCGGTTGACACGGCCACATAGGAGTTGCGGAGCGTTTGCCCGGTAAACCTGTCTTGAATCGTCCCGAGGAGATTCGAACGCGCTGCCTAAAGCAACCACGCAAGCAACGTGAGCCGTTTTTCGACACCGACGAATCTGTGCATGCGCTGGTTATGGTCGAAAAGTGAGGCGCTCTACCAAATCGCAAAAACGGCAGGAAGTACATGGGTGTGTGGCATACCTCCCCCGACAACAGGGCGCACGCTTTACGACAAGTTGATGCGGTGTCTGGGCGAGATTGCCCATACGCACGATACCGACTGAAGTACCCGCCACCAACTTCGGCGACTAGGATGGCCATAATGAGCCAAATCCAACGGGGTCTACGGTTCCAGCAATTGCACACTGCCGAGGCCATCTTTCTGATGCCCAACGCTTGGGACGTTGGTAGTGCGCTGATGCTCGCGTCCTGCGGCTTTCCCGCTATCGCCACTACGAGTGCAGGCGTGGCTTTCTCGCTGGGATTCCCTGATCAAGAAGCTGCTGTGAGCAGGGAGACCATGCTGGATCGCGTGGGGTCCATTGCTGCGGCAAGTCCACTTCCTGTCTCCGCCGATCTCCAGTCGGGCTACGGTGCGAGCCCTGAAGAGGTTGGAGAAACCATCGCGGCTGCGATTCGTGCTGGTGTGGTGGGCGCGAACATCGAGGACTACAGCGGCAATCCTGCGCAAGCCCTGTTCGACAGAGAGCACGCTGTCGCGCGCGTTCGGGCAGCAAGACGCGCCGCGGACGCGTCGGGAGTTCCTTTTGTTCTGACGGCCCGATCCGATGTCTACCTGACTGGTGCGAGCAATGTTTTTGCAGAGGCCGTCGAGCGATGCAATGCGTACCGAGAGGCGGGTGCGGATTGCCTCTTTGTGCCGGGGGCTTCCGACCCCAAGACCATCGAAGCGCTCGTCCGGGAGATCAATGCCCCCCTCACCGTGGTCATGGGCCTGACAGGTTCACCTCTCACCGTGCCCCAACTCGGATCTTTGGGGTCTCCTCGTTTTCAGTGCAATAAGTGACGGTACGCAAAGCTAGCACTGGCGCGGGGGTGGTCTGGGTAGACCGTTGATTTCATTGACTTTCCTGTTCGCTTTGTAAA
>NZ_JBRREA010000079.1:0-16945 GCF_056759975.1 Stenotrophomonas sp. STEN031 | reverse complement strand
GACCATCCGCACCGCCCGCTCACGCACCTCGGGTGCGTACCTCGTCAATCTGTTGCTCATGGCTCCATCCTCTCAAGGTTTGGAGCCTCCGGGAAAGACGGGGCGATTCAGTTCGCTTCTTCTGATCTCGCTTACGGGCTTCCTTGGTCTCATCGCTCGCATTATTCTTGATCCGCTGGAGCTCCTCGTAGGTATCAAACACGAGGTCCTCATCAACCTCTTCCTTACCTTGGGCTCGCAGGTGCGCTCTGACCTCTCGCAGCTCCCACAGGTTGAGCGAAGGGTGCTCCATGCGCCGGTACGGAATTTTTAGATAGACGTCGCGGTCGGGGTCCAGAAACCAGATCGAACTCAGATCCCGGGGGTCCCGCCGAACAGTGAATCGCCGCTTCCTGCCTGTTTCCGGATCCCGGGCATGAATCCAATGATCGATGCTCGGGTCGTAGTAGGTGATGGTGTCCCAGGTGACGCCATAGGCTTGGACGGTCACTTCCTTGAATGGGAGAAAGTCCAGCCGCAGTCGCATCGGATCCTTGATCGGCGCTTGCAGGCCCGTACCTAGGGTGTGAGCATCGCCAAGAATTCCGGACTCGTACATCCGGATCGGCGGGCGGCCGATACCGTCATGCTTGCTTTGGTGATACACGCCGCACAGATACTTGGTGACATAGGTTTCTGAGTCGGAGAAGGTGAACTCGGCTTCTTCGTGCGATTTGTAGTCGCCTCGCTGGGTAGGGTTTGAGAAGGTCGTCCCGTTGATGGTGTGGATTTCCTGATTGAGCGTGCCAAGGAGCCGCTCGATGTGTCCACCCCAGTGCGGCGTCTTGACTGGCCGCCACTCCAGGTCAAACTTCTGCGCCATCGCCGCCCGAGTGACCATGTCGCATCGGAATGTCTTGTCGTTGTCAGCGTGAACCTTGATCGGCTTGCCCCAGTTGGGCCATTTGACGTCGATGCCATGCGCCGCCAGCCAGCCTTCCTTGGGCAGGATGGCGTGGACCAGGGCCATGCCAACGGAGGTCGCGTTGGGCTTGTCTAGCGAGAGGTAGAAGCCCACGACGCAGCGACTGTAGACGTCGATGACCAGGGTCAGCCACGCCCGGCCGATGTTGCGACGATAGACATCATCGACGATGCACAGATCCAGGGGCGTGTGATCGATCTGCCAGACAGAGTTCGGGTGGGTAGCTTCCTTGTAAGAGCCCGGCACGGGCCGGTGCCGCTTGCGGCCGCGCTCTCCGTCGCGGGCTTCATCCTTTGTCTTGTCAGAGAGCCAGGACACGCGAAGCCTGACGGTATTGGCATGCGGTACTTTCAGATTCGCGCGGCGGCACTTGGGCCCCAGAATCGTCATGACCTTCGAGATCCGCATTTTCTTGTCGGTCAGGTAGTGTTCTTCGATGGCCGCCCAGATGACATCGTCAAGGATGTCGTTTAGCCGCGATCTGCCACGCCCACCGCTGGGGTGTAGCGGCGCCAGCGCTGCAATGCCTTTCTGCTGCTCCCGCTTGAGCCAGCGATAGATGGTGCTGACATGCACGCCGAAGAACGTGGCCACCTCGGCGGCCAGTTTCTTTGATGGCCGCTTTGCCTCCACCAGCGTCTTGAGCTTCTCGCTTCGCGCTACCGCGATATCCCAGTCTTCTTTTGACAGGGTTTCCGTGCCGCTCGAAGACGCTGTTTCCTCGTCAGGGGTTGAGGTCGATTGGGGAGTGGCAATAGCATCTAGGATGTCGGCAATGATCAGCCGCACCTTCTGGCCGTCGCTTTCTCGACGCGCGATGAGATGGGTCAGGTCGAGATAACTGTCGACCAGGTAGGTTTCGCCACGAAGGACGAAGACTCCGCCGATAGCCAGCGGATTCTCTGGCACCGTCGAGCTACTAGTCGACGGCACGGATCGGAGACTGTGGCGTCAGTGGCTGATCCAGGTTGGCCACGATCTCACCCCTGCAGATCAGGTAGTACACAACCGGCAGTACCGCTGCCTTGTCCCACTGGCTGCCTGGCAGCGAGGCCATGTACTGGTGAATGGTCGTTTCGCCCAAGGCGCGGACCGACTCCATCACCTGGTGCTCCAGGATCCAGTCGGTATCCCGACGCGAGTAAGGGAGAAGGAACTTGGCATTGGCCAGCCGCGGGGTCCGAATCTCAACCTCGGTGAGAATCCGGAACCGCCAGCCCCGCTGGCGGGCGTAGCGGCGGCAGGCTTTGAACTTGGGCTTGAGGGTGACCCATTTCCGGAAGATTTCCTCCCGATACTTGATCTCGCACAGCTCCGCCCGCTGGGTCGGCTCGCCGTTCACGGTCTCAATCCGTTCAACCAGGACGTCCGGGTAGTACTTCTGGTTTCCCGACCGGCCAGCAGCGGGCCCGGTCACTTCGGCGGGCTGGGGATGCCAGACCGAGACCTGCTGGTCGAACTCGAGGAGGACGAAGTAGTCCCGCTCCAAGGCGGATTCGAAGGGGCCGGGACCCTCTACCTTCGCGCCGGACGTCATCATTCCGGTCAGCGACCGGCGGCCTAAACCTATCTTTCTGGCGGCTGGGAGCAAGTTTGGGAAGCCTTTCGCATCTTCTGCTGGAAAACTATAAGAAGTCGCAGCCAGTAAGGTTTGAAGTCGCTTCAACTGATGTGCGGTCTCTGGCGTCATTTCGGGCCTCCTTGGCCCGATGGTCGCGAAGACTTCTGGAAATGTCAGCAGCCGCGCAGTCCGCGCGCGATGCCAACATGAAGGTCAACCTGAGATGGGTGCCGGCAGCGCCCGCAGAGGCAAGGCAGGCCGAGGTTGAGAACCTTCGCGCGCAGGTATTGGAACACCCGGGGTATGTGTCGGTGTTGAAAGACGACGCCGCGTCCCGGGCGGCGTTGCACGACTTGGGCAACAACGACTTTGACGTGTACGTCGTTGCCACCATGTCCTCTGGCAAGTCCACGCTGATTAACGCCATGCTCGGGCGCGACCTGCTGCCGGCAGGCAATGAGGCCACCACCGCTACAATTACGCGCATTTACCACGACGAGAACATCGCCGCCGGGCAGTTCCGTGGCAGGCGCTTTGACGCCTCCAACGAGTTGCTGGACGAATGCGAGGATCTGGATCTGGCCACCATGCGTGCTTGGAACAAGGACCCGGAAACCAGCCTGGTGGAAGTGCACGGGCCCGTTCAGACCGCCCATCGCCAAGACCACGCACGGCTTGTGCTTACCGACACGCCAGGACCGAACAACGGCAGCGACGAGGCCCATGGCGTCACCACCATGCGCTACATCCAGGACACCACCCGCAACCCTTTGATTCTTTACGTCCTGAACGCAACCCAGCGTGGCATTACCGATGACTCCCGGCTGTTGAAGCTAGTTGCCCAGACTATTGCAGATGGAGGCCGTCAGGCCAGTGATCGTTTCATTTTCGTGCTCAACAAGATGGACGCTCTGGATGTGGAAGCCGGTGACGACGTGGCCGGAATGCTGGCGCGTACGCGCCTATATCTGCAGGAACATGGCATCCACAACCCACAGATATTCCCTCTGTCTGCCTATGCATCCCGGTTGATACGCTTCCCGGAAGCAGTGTTGTCCAGCAAGGAACGCATCGCCAAAGCCTCGTTCTTAGATTGGTTCCAGAGCGAGCCAAGCATGGACCTGGCACAGTACGCCCCGCTACGCGTGCGTGAGCACGGTCCGGCCGACACCTCCAATGCCACTGCGCTGGAACGCCGCAGCGGGCTGCCTGCGCTGGAGGGAACGGTGGGTGCCTACGTCGAGAAGTACCACCTGCCCGAACGGTTCAAGCGGAGCCATGATGCTATGGCGCGTCTAGTGGACGAGGTCATCAACCGGCACAAGGGCATTGAGGAGCTGGAAGCCGGCAACGTGCAGGCCTTGGCCGCTGAGGTTGAAAAGCTACGGGCACGCTACGAGCAGGGCGTGGATGGTCAGGCGCTGGCAGAACAGCTAGGCCGTGACCACCACGAGCTGACGATAGACGCGGAGAAAGCGCTGGTGCGCATTTCTGGCAAGCTGAACGCTTACAACCGCGAGGACATCGACAGGTTCCAAGGCAAAGTCAGCCCTGCGCAGGCGCGGCAGTTGGCCAAGGAATGGGGGGAGCTCATGAGCTTTCGCTTTAAAGAAATCCTTGGCGCGTACCAGCTTGCGTTTGAGGCCGAGCAAGATGCGCTTAAGAAGGACCTCCAGGAGCGTTACCAAGCGCTAGTTTCGGATAGCGTGGGAGATGTCGATGAGGTGCAATTCCCGGCATTGGCGCGACTGATTCGCAGTGCAGGCAACCTATCGTTCGCTCCCAAGGTGACTCGCGACTATGTGAAAACACGCCCAGTGAAGACGGGCACGCGCGAAGTGATGGACCGCAAGCTGTTCAATCCAGTTAGCTGGTTCAAGGCCAAGACCGTGGACGTGTACGGCGAAGAGGAGTTTGTGGACTTAGCAGAATTCTACAAGAGCGAACAGCAGGAGCCGCAGGCACACTTCAAAGGCCTGCAGGAGAAGGCCCGCGCCGCCATGGTCAGGGAAGGGCAGAAGCTGCGCGATGTATTTGTTGAACATGTGCGTACTGAGCTCCAGCCACGCGTGGCCGAGCTGTTTGATCAAGCCCAAGCCCGCATTGAAGACCGCGACCTGCGCGCAGCCGCGCTGGCCGAGGCCACCGAACTTCGCGGCTGGAGCGAGGCCATCCGCCAGCGACTTGCCAAAACCCTGGCTGTTCATGAGGCGCATGCATGAACACCACGGATCTGCGCACGGGCGAAGGCTGGTTGAACCTAATGGCCGACGTTGCCACGCCCTTGGAAGAGCTGGAAGCGACACTGCAGGCATGGCAGGCCGAAGGATCTGTACTAGTGCCGTATGCCGTAACTGAGATGATCCCGGCACCCGAGCCTGAAAAGGCTCACTGGACGGCGAAGTACTTCTTCCTCCAGGTCAGCCACGCCAGACGAAACTTCAGCGCCGAGCGCGCCCAGCACCTGCTGCGGGTGCGTTCCCACCTGGAGCAATTGGGAGCCGCTGGCTTTGTGAAGCAGGTGAGTATTACGCCGCTGGCGAAAGACGAAGTCAACGCGGCCACTGCGGCAGCAGCATTTTCGCCCTCGCCCAGCTTGGCGAGGGCGCTGGCTGCGAATGATGCAGGCATCATCCGGTCAGCGCTGGTGCTGGAGCTGGCAGATGCCAGGCTGAGTGGCGCGTACCTGCAGACCGCCATGGCCTGTGCAGCAGATCAGAATGCAGCTGTATTTGTAGTGTTCGAGGAAGGGCGGTTCAAGGCGTCGTTGAATAGCAATCGAGGTACCTGGTGTGCCGAGTACCACGATGACCAAGTGGTGTTCCTGGACGCCAATTTCAGCATCGAGCGCTTCCTGCATGTGGTGGATGTTCGCGAGCACTTGCGTCAGCAGGGAACGGCGGGGTTTGTGCCGGTGGTCACGGCCCCGCTGGCTACAACCTTGCCTGTGTGGGTGGGCAGTATGGACAGAGCGCCGTCCCCGCTGCTTAACGACGCACTCCGGGGAGAAGCTCCCAAGGACACTAGGCCTAGCTGGGCAGAGCGCATTGCCAGACTTCTGGCGGCAGGGGTTGCAGCACTTGCGGCATATATCCGTGGGGAGCGCCGATGAACCTGCATTCTACCGCCTCGGTTGCATACACCGGCGTAGCCTTGCGCGAGCGCGCAGTGGCGGCGCTTGAAAGTGCGCGCATGCAGATCAACCGCACCTACCTTTCCGAGCTTGATCAATATGAGGTGCTGCTGCTGCCGCAGGACCAGAAGCAGCTCAGTGCTGCCACCGATGTGCGTCTATACCGATTGTGCCGGCTGGTGCATGAGAATCGCCAATCGGTGCTCGAAAGCTTAACAGCGGCCTACACTGCGCTGGGAGCATCAGGCTACACGGTTATGCTGTACTTGGATTCTGACGGTGAAAAGACCGATGTGTTCATCGGCACACGTGGGGAGCCAGCCCGTTTTGAAGGCGACAGTGCTGGTGCGCTATTGCAGGAAGCATTTCGGGGGCATTTCGCAGGAAGTGCCATGGAATCACTGAGCGCCGGTGAAGTGGAGCAGACGCTGCAGGACCTCGTGTCACCACGCGCCAGCAGCAGTGGCTATGTTTCAGCGGTGACCGGCGTGCCTTCGCTGGCGACCGAAGACGTGCAGCGCTTTGCGCAGGGTCTGGAGCGCTTTCTGGACGCCGCCGAGCGCCGCCGCTACCGCGCCCTGATTCTCGCCGAGCCCCTGGAAAGCCGCCAGTTGGAGAACATCCGCGCAGGTTACGAACAGGTAGCCACCCAACTGGCGCCACTGCAGAAAATGAGCTGGAGCTTTGGTGATCAGGACAGCTACAGCGTTGGCATCACGCTGAGCCGCAGCGTGGGCGAAACGCTGGGCCGGAGCATGGGGCTGACGGAGACGACTGGGCGAAGTGATACCGTCAGCAGCAGCACCACTCACACCACCGGCGCAAGCAGTGGCACTCAAACAGCAACCACTAGTTCGAAGATTGCCGGTGTAGTCACTGGTATCAGCGCGGCTGGTATAGCGCTGGCTGCTCCTACGGGAGGCATTTCTGTGCCCGCTACTATGATGCTGGGATCGGTGGTCCGGGAGGCATTCTCTGGCAGCGAATCGCAGGGAACCAGCACGTCTGATTCCACCGGCACGAGTAACAGCGTCAGTTTGTCCAGCGGGAAGTCAAGATCCAGCACCACCTCCCGCACGTCCAGCGATACCGTTACCGATGGCCGGTCGGACACCACCACCGAAGGTTCTTCCCGCCAGTTGACCTTGGAGTTCAACGATAAGGGCATTGAGCAGCTGCTGCTCCGCATCAACCAGCATCTTGCTCGGGTGGAGGAAGCACGCACCTATGGGGGATGGAGCGCATCGGCGTATTTCGTTGCTGATAGCAAGGCTGGTACCGAAGCGCTGTCCAGCATTTTCCTCAGCCTGGTACGCGGCAAAAACAGCAGCCAGGAGGACTTCGCTGTCACCACGTGGTGCGATGATGCGCGCACACGGGTGCTAGCTTGGCTGGGCCAGCTCACCCACCCCATGCTCCGGAGGCAGCTGCCTGGCCACGGCGCCGCGCACCTGACCACGCCTGCAACGTTGTTGTCCGGGCGTGAGGTGGCACTGCAACTGAGCCTGCCGCGCCGTTCCACATCAACGGTCAGCGTGGTGGAAACCCAGGCCTTCGGCCGCCGCATCCAGCATGTGAACGGCACCGTGCGTGCACCGCAGGCTTGCACCGTGGCCTTGGGGAGAATGCGCCACCTATGGGAGAACCTAGCGCAGCCGGTGGCACTGGACATAGACCAATTGTGCCGCCATATGTTCATCTGTGGCTCCACAGGCTCCGGCAAAAGCAACGCGATCTACAACCTGCTCAAGCAGACCCACTCCGCCGGTGTGCCATTTCTGGTAATTGAGCCTGCAAAGGGCGAGTACAAGCATGTGCTTGGCCATTGGCCGGGGGTACGTGTACTGGGCACCAACCCCATGCAGGCGGAGTTGCTGCGGATCAACCCATTTGCATTCCCTGATCAGATCCACGTGCTGGAGCATGTGGATCGGATGGTGGAGATATTTAACGTATGTTGGCCCATGTATGCCGCCATGCCGGCCGTATTGAAGGACGCCATACTGCAGGCCTACTCGCAATGCGGGTGGGACCTGGATGCCTCATGCAACACGCTTGCACCAAGGGTTTTCCCAGGGTTTGCCGATCTGATGGAATCGCTGCAGCGGGTGATTGCTTCGTCGGACTATGCAGAGGAAGCCAAGTCCAACTACAAGGGCGCCCTGGGTACTCGTGTTCACTCGCTGTGCAATGGTTTAAACGCGCGGCTGTTCGGCACGGATGCGCTGGACGACAGCGCGCTGTTTGACGGCTCCGTGGTGGTGGACCTGAGCAGAGTTGGGTCCAGTGAAACCCGCGCCCTAGTCATGGGCATGCTAGTCATGCGGCTCAGCGAACACCGCATGGCCACCGGCGGCATGAACCAGGCGCTACGCCATGTCACGGTGTTGGAAGAGGCCCACAATCTGCTGCCCTGCAGTGTGGCCAGCGGACCGGAAGGTGGCAGCATCGCGGGTAAGTCGGTCGAGATGCTCGCCGCCGCCATTGCCGAAATGCGCACCTATGGCGAGGGCTTCATTATTGCCGACCAGTCTCCACATGCCGTGGACATGGCCGCCATTCGCAATACCAACATTAAGGTGGTGCTGCGCCTCCCAGAGGAGACCGACCGCCGCCTGATAGGTGGTTCCATTGGTCTGAACGAGGGCCAGATGGCGGAGATCGCACGCCTTCCCTGCGGGGCAGCGGTCATTCACCAAAATGATTGGCTAGAGCCTGTGCTGTGCCAGATGGACCATCTGGCAACAGAATCGGCGCCATTCGTCCCGACCAAAACTGAGAGCACGAGAGTAGATGCCGGGCAATGGCGCACCCAGTTGGCCAATCTTCTGCTCGCCCGGCGCGTTCCACGAGCGCCGCGGGTGGACGTGCGTCTTCTGCGGCAAGGACTGACGGACATGCCGCTTTCCAGCCGGGTACGGTTGGCACTGGAAGCCATGCTACAGGCGCGTATGGAAGGCGCCCCAATGCCTGGCGATGCAGCAGAGGGATTTGATCAGTTAGCAGCGCTGCTGGTGGACGCTTGGGGCTGCCGCCGCGAGGTAGTGGCCATAGGGCGCAACGCGGTGGAGCTGCAGGCTATGCGCAGTCACCTGCAACGTGTTGTCAGCGAGTTGGCGCCGGAAGCGGGGCCGCAGATACGACTGGCAGTGGAGCAGTGCATGATGCGAGATATATATTCCACCGACCAGTCAAAAAAAACACTCTATGCCGAATGGCACAGCTACATGACGGAAGAGACAGCATGATCGACCAGAGCGTGATAGGCCGCGATGGCGGCAGGAACGAGATTCCTTGGGGCAATGGCCAGATGGAGCGCTCCGAGGTGCAGATCGACACTCGCAGCTTGGACACGCCAGTGCATGTCACCCAGGAAACCCGTGGGGATCTCCCACCCGTTTCTGAGGACACCCGGACTGAGCTGATAGACAGCGGCTGGCCGGAATCGTTGGTGAATGACATTGGGAGCGAGGCTGAAGCCAACATCTACAAGAATGCCGGCCTTGAGGCGAAGGAAATCAACGGAAAGCCAGCGCTTGTGCGCACGGATATCGACCTTGAGCAGAAGGACTTCTTCGGCACCACGAACCTGGAGCGCATGGAGGCCGGGCTTGCGCCACTTGACAAGAACGGCAGGCCCATCGATCTGCATCATATCGGTCAAAGGCAGGATTCCTGTTTGGCGGAACTGACCAAGGCTGAGCACTGTGGCAGCGGGAACGACAACGTGCTCCACAACAAACGGCAGGAATCCATGATCAATCGTGATGGATTTGCGAAGGAACGCGCTGAGCACTGGAAAGCGCGCGCAGCCGACTTCAACGCAGGAAAATAAATATGACCCATACTTTCGACCAGCTTGAGGCCGCGCTCAATGCAAGCCAGGCCACTACCCGCCCGGCGCCGACCGAAGTGATTGACCGAGCCGAACAGCAATTGGGGCTTGACTTTGGCACCACGTACCGTGAATACCTTCGTCGTTTTGGCGTGATTGTTTACGGCAGCACCGAGGTCTATGGCCTCGGTGTACCTGACGACTACTACCTCAGTATCTTGGCGGCCTACGATGAACTGGCCCAGGATGCGAGCTACCCACTGGGCGCGTTGCCGTTGGTTGATGAAGGAGATGGCCATTACTACCTTTACGACACCACCGCCAAGGACATCGTGCTTTGGGCGATGCCTAAAGGCGGCCTTGTGCGGCGTATCTCAGAAGACCTAGATGCATTTCTACTGAAACGTCTAATTCAAGACCAGGACGTGTAAGGCTCTTCACCAACTCCCGAAAAGGTCTCTCTGAATCTTTATAAGAAAATACGTGTCGTCTCGGCAACTATAGGCGACACGCTTGATGACTTGATCTTGCTGGTGGTTTCCTTCCACGGAGTTCGTCCAGAAAGCCAACGGCAGTCGAGAAGGCCAAGCGAATCGATGCGACGGTCGGTCCTCAATCACTAAATTTATAGGTTCACAGTCGATCATTTGCAGCGGGCTTACGTGTTGCAACTTAGCGGGATCTACCCATCACCTCCTACATACAAACAAAAATTCTCTAGGAGCATACATGACAGGAAGTCAATGGGGCCTGCTGGCTCCGGAACAGCTATCCAGCACACGCCGCACACGCACCTTGGGCTTGGGGGCATCCGTGCGTCAGTTCAACGAACTAGCCGTTCCGGGCATAGGCGGCGTGCGGTACGGACGACAAGTGCTATTCACCGCACTCAGCATGGCAGTGGCCAAACGGGTAGAACATTGGAACGTTCGGGTTACCCACATTGAAATAGCCAACGCGATCGAAGCGGTAGCTTGCATCATTGGCTACAGAGAAAACGGGTGGACTGCAAACCCACGTCTGCGAGGACGGAATAAGTTGCCGGACGACGCTACATCGCCTAGCTTCAAGAGCGCACGCAAGCGCAACTTCCATGTGGCGCAGCCAATGCGCATGTCCACTGCCCAGGCCCTACCATCACTGGGACTGGCTGATACGCAGAGCGCTCGCTTCAATGCATTCGAATGCAATGACAACGTCGACGTATTCCTCTCCCTCTCTTTGGAAGGCCTGACCGTAGGCAACAACAATGTGCTAGATCACCTGAGCTATTGGGTGTGTGGCAGCCAGTTAAAATGGGGAAGCAACGGCTTAACAAAAGCCCTTAATCCGCTAAGGCCTTTGCCCCCCTCTGCAAGTGCGTGGCTGAAGAATTCACTGTTGCAAGGTCTAGCACTCAACCCAGTCCTGCGCCAACGCCGCCAAAACGCATGGCAATGGATCACTCGCCTGCGAAGTCAGCCAGATACTGTGGAGTCGCTGGCGGACGCGAAGGCGCCAGCAGAACTGGATCAGCAGCACTGGCATGATCTGCGCGCGGGTGCACAGTTGGTGGCTGTACGTGAAGCGGCGATAGAGGTGTTGAACTCCGTAGAGCAGGTACTTGAAGCTCGTAAGGTTCGCTCACTGTCACTTACTCAGAAACTCCCGGACCCTGTGACTGTAGCCCTCAAAGCACTCGGAGCGCAGGCGCGAACATTCCTGACGCTGCGTCACCACGATGAGGATGCCAACCTGTTTTGCAGCGAATGCCAGGCTGGCGACGTCAACGCCCTACGCGCGCTGCTGCAGCGCGACGATCAAGTACTCCGTTTGGTGGACGACTGTGCCCGGCCGGGTCCCGCCTATACCGGTCATCCACCCGTCGCTCTTCTGAGTGCCGAGAAAGAAGCCGATGGGGAAGCTGAAGCCGACGACCGCACAGTGGCCGTACCGGTGGGTGTGTCCTACCGCGTCAGAAATCTCTACTTGCTACAGATGGATTTGGACGACACATCGGAACGCCAAACGGCTGAAGAATCGGAGAGGAAAGCCGTATGAGCGGCGTGAAACACACGCCTAAGTCATTGCTGGGCCACTTTGCACCGCCAGAGGGCTTTGCAGGGATGTTCGGCTGGGTCTGTGGCTTCTCGGCCGATGTCCGATTCCTCAACGAAGCAACGGATCGATTCATGGGCCAGAGTGTCTATCAGCGTATGCGCGCTGGGGAAATTCGGCTGGCACTCATGCTCGACCCAGGCCAGCCCGCACTATTGCCCACAGCTGTTCCGGGCTTGACCCACTTGCCGTTGCGCAATGCGGCCAAACGCCCGTTCCGCTTGTTACATGCCAAAGTCGCTTTACTGGGCTTCCGTCATGAACAGAATGCGAGCCGTTGGTGTGTTCGGCTCGTGGTTTCTACCGGTAACTGGACGCAACAGACGGTGGAAGACAGCCTGGACCTGGCTTGCGAAGTGCAGGTTTTCAGCGAGCAGCTTGGTCCGAACTGCGCTCAAGAGTGTGCTGACATCAAAGCCGCCACGAATCTCTTTTATGCACTACGAGACCTGCACGATACCCGCCTGCTGGATACCGGCATTCCGCTGTCTGGCGGCGACGCGTCTCTGGCTTTGGCTGCGTGGCTGCAAGCGTGCGGGAAGTCGCGCAACAATCCAGACAAGTTGTCACCGCGATTCATCGACAGCCGCAGACAACCACTATTCAACCAGATCCTCGGCCTGGCACAGATACGCGGACCCAATAGCTATGTGGCGATGGGGTCTGGCTTCTACGAAGGTCAGCCCGGCGGCACGGAAACATGTGCCACTACCCGACCAGCAGTTCCAGTGGCCGTAGTGAACCGCCTGAAGTCTGCCAATCTGCTAAAGCGGAACGGTCAGGTGGAGCTGTACGTAAATCCATCGGCCTGCCAGTCCATCGCGGGCTCCGTGGCCTATCTGCTCGAGCAGACCGGCCACGCGATCGCGGTGCATGCGGCTGTACCGCCCAAAGCACTCTATGGAGAAAACAGCCGACGCACGTTGCATGCCAAGTTCCTGTTTGCGGCTCGCTTAAACGAAAGAACCAAGGCCTGCATTAACGCGTGGCTCTACCTGGGTTCAGGCAATTTCACCCCCGCTGGGATGATGCAGCGAATGTCGCGAAGGGGCGGCAATCTGGAAGCAGGCGTGGTCCTTTTCCTGGATGACCTCTACTGGAGCGGCCGTCGCAAGGACCAGGCAATGATTCGAGACCGCTTGCCAATTGGCGGACCACAACTAGATGCTAACGCGCCGGCTCTATCTCCCGGTGAGGCATGGCAGCCCCCCGAGGCTGAGAATTTCTCTGGCCCCCTCGCGCTCCTGCACTGGCGGGTAGAAGGCATTCTTGCTGTAGGCCCGGATGTCGAACGGCTGCAAACACTGCCTGAAGATATTGAGGTATTGGACGAATCCGGAGTGGCATGTCTCCGGATTCCCGAAGGCTATGCCTGGACAGGCTCCCCCCCCAGAATGGTACGGCAGCGCTGGAGCGATGCGGGCACAATCCGAGAGGCTTGGGTGCCAGTGATCGACGAGTATGGTCGCGTCTCCGCAACGCCGCTAGAGGGCATTGAGCTTGTCGATGCAGAACAGCAGCTGCTCGCTTTCCCGACCATACCGGAACCCGAGATGGAGGAGTTCGAAGTCGACGAGGACGCCGCAGACATCGGACCGGGTAACTCATCCAAGCGCAAGCGCACCATCCGTCGCGTGGTATCGCAGGGTACGGCGATTCGCCAAATGATGGGCTTGCTCGAACGCATTGCTTCGCGACAGATTGAGATATCTACCTTGGATTGGCCACGATGGTGCGTGCGTCTGGAGCAGACCCTATGCCAAACACATGACAGCGCGGCTGTGGCACAGTTCGTGGCAATGGGGCTCAACCCGCTCTCGCCACTGCGCGCGGCGCCTTTCCGCCCTCAATTCGCAGAAGACCCCGCCAGTGACGCAGGCGCGATTTACGAAGCCGCGCTTGACCGGGTGGAACGGGCATGGAAGACCCAAGGACTTACTGCATTGGATGGCGGGGCATGACTGGGGCGTTGGATTGGAATGATGTGGTTCAGCATGCGAAGTTGCTACTGAAAAGTCAGCTGGTGCAAGAAAAGGGGGCTCTGCCACTGAACGATGGGCAGCGCGCCAGCCTGCTCGGGCTCTGCAAGCGGCTCACGAGGAACGGCGTCATCTTGGCCGATGAAGTCGGCATGGGAAAGACACGCATTGCGGTGGCCTTGGCGCTTTGCGTGGTTCGCGCCGGCGGACGTGTTGCAATCGTTGCTCCATCGGGGCTGGGTGGACAATGGCAGCGAGAGTTGTCGCCCGCAAAATTGCACACGCCGGACCTACTGCGCACCTATCTGCAGTATCTCGAGGCTTGGACACCCGGCACCACTGCCAAGCCATGGTTCAGGGAGCCTGTAGTACTGCTCTCGCATGGTTTCAACCGCTGGCCCCAGGGGCGCCTGCCAGATTGGCGCTGGTCGCTGCTGCCGGAAGTGCTGGCACGCTACCAAAAGGACGTGCTGGGTAACGATCTGCCCTATGGATACCGTGGGTGCACAGTGCTCGACGACTTGGAGACGCGCGCTGCGGGGGCGTCCATCGCTGGCTATCTACGCGAGCTTCCGCGTCGCTCGTCGGCTCGGCACATCATCGATAACGTGAGCGAATCCATTCCTGTCTGGAAGCGGTCAGCAGAACCAGAACATCATGGAAGCCAAGGCACGCTGCGCAAACACCTGGACCGCATCACGGGACTGGGCCTGGGCATTTTCGATCTGGTTGTCATCGACGAAGCGCACAAAAGTCGAGGAGATGACAGCCTATTAAGTTCCTTGCTGGCTAACGTGCTGGTGGAGAACGTTGGCTCGCGGCGGCTCGCAATGAGTGCAACTCCGGTAGAGCTTGATGCCGTGCAATGGCAGCAAAGTTTGAAACGGATTCACGTCGAGCAGGAGAGCGTGCCTGCAACCATCGACGCGTATGTGAGGTGCGTGGAGGCATTGCGTCGCTCGCCGCACGACCCGAAGGTGGAGGCCGCCTATGTGGCAGCTGCGGCCAACTACAAGGGCGCCTTAGATCCTTATGTGCTCCGTCGCGACAAGCGTGAGGATACGGCCGTTCGCTCGTTCGTTAAACATACGCACCTACCCACCAACGCCTATCGCGATGTCGCAAAGCTGCCGGTGCGTTTGGAATCGATGTCTACGTGCTGGAAGCAGGCGGTTTGTGCGGCTGAGGCCCTTTCATTTGTCAGTGATATGCGCCATGACAGCGACGGCAAGCTCCAGCGTTTGACTATGGGCAACGGCCATGGTGTCGCCCGGCTGATTGACGAGGTTCTGGACAAGGAGGAACAAGACACGCCTGAGCCTGTGGACTCACCCCGCAACAACCACGAAGAGAAGCGGAAATGCCGCGCAGACTGGTGGAAAGAACAGATGAAACGTGCCCTCCGGCCAGATGTGTCGGGCGAAGACGTGCTGTACTCGCACCCGGCGCTCATCGAGGCAATGACCTTCATCGAATCAGTTGCTACTGACGAGAAGGTGCTTGTGTTCGCACGCTATCGCGAGCCGATGCAGGCCCTGATGAAGCTGCTCAACGCACGCGCAATGCTGCGCTCACTAGAACATGGCACTGTATGGCCGCAGAGAGCCATACCAGAGGATGAAGTACATGCAGTGCGGGTCGCACATCGGCAGCTGTATGGTCGCGAGGCCGATCTTGCCGCACTAGATGATCAATTCCGAAAGGCCTACCGGGAGTTGGAGAGCAGCCGCCAGCGGTTCCGTAATGGACTAGTGGCGAAGCTGCAGCAGGGGCTTACCTCACTGGATGCCAAGCTACAGACCAACTATGGCCAGTTGCTTGCACTGCTGCTGGAGTCCTCATTACCGGCAGCGAATGCGACGACCGGGCACAGCAGTTTGGCAATCGTGGCGCGCGCGCTATCCGATCACTTAGGTGATAGAGCGGACTCTGCGACGCCAGCGGAACTGACAGGGACATTGCTAGAGCTCGCACAGGCGGCGGCCAACCTCGACACAGCCACCGATGCAGCGGACGACATTGCCCAAGGTGATGCCCGGTCGCCCCGGGGTTGGGCTGCGATCCTGAAGCAGCTCGACAACGACTACTCACACGCCAGCGGACCCTTTGCGCGTCAGCTGCACGGCGGAATCGAGCCAGGCACCCGTCGACTGCTCCAACTTGCATTTAACCGACCCAACGCCTTCCCGCGCGTCTTAATCGCTCAGTCCATGGTCGGACGCGAAGGGCTGAATCTTCATGAATCATGCCGTACCGTCGTCCTGTTGCACTTGGAATGGAATCCAGCCGTGGTGGAACAGCAGATCGGCCGCGTAGATCGACTCGGCAGCCTGTGGGAACAGAAGTTGGAAATAGCTATTAGGGAATGCGTTCAGGCGAGCGAAGTGCCTCGAATTCGTGTACGCCAAGTTGTCTTCGAAGGTACATACGATGAAGGGCATTGGCGTGTTCTGGAGAAGCGATGGGATATGCTCCGCGCACAGCTTCATGGGGACATTCTACCGATGCATGAAAACACCGAATCTGATCACCAAGCACTGCGTGATCGGATACTCATAGCTGCGCCGCGATTTTCGCCTATGGCGTCAGATTCAGAGGTGCCTACAGAGAACTAAGAGCCTTTTAGCAGTGGCTCTCTGCGACGCGGATACCCATTGTCGACAGAGCGCCCCCAAAGGCGCAGATCACTCCTTACATCAGGGTTCAGCTCAAAAGTAGACATTTGGCCATTCAACTGACCTGCAGCCGGCCGACGATACTATCCATGTGGCGCAGACAAGAAGGCTGTCGCTTCTGGCCGGAGTATGAGTAGCAGCGATTGAAGACAAGCCATAAGCCAGCGCTTTCAGTTCCGTCGCCATGAAGGCTTACGACGCCACGAACCGCCCCCCCGACTCCATGCAGCTGTTAGCTGCGGGATTTCAGGTCGTAATCCGCTGGAAACACCATGCTCACTTGTTCAGAATGCAAGGGATTAGAACCACAGAAGGAGCTGTTAAGTTGAGTCCCGCCAAAGTGCCCGCAACGCTTCCATCCTCACAACTGCGCTCATCAAAGCGTCCTCTGGTTACAACCGTTATTGCGCCGCGCGTGCGTCCGAGCAGCAGGTACAACAGCAGCCAAGACCTGCCCGATCTCAACTGCATGTTCGACCGATTGCTCAACCAGATTCATAGCAAGCACAACAATCGGCAGAATGATCCACGCCCCTTCGAAGTCTTGTGGAAGAAGACATGCGCAGAGCTGGGGAAACGAAAGAACGCCACGGCGCTCTCAACCGGTCATTGCAACGCCTGGCTGAGCTTCTCAGCCGGCGTCATGAAGTCCAATGTCTGTCGCGGACGTTGATTCAATCGTAACGCAACTTTGTTCAGTT
>NZ_JBRREA010000078.1:0-17126 GCF_056759975.1 Stenotrophomonas sp. STEN031 | reverse complement strand
CCCCCCCCCCCCGGTGTCTCGGGCCCCCCGCGCGGGGCCCCGCGCCCCCCCCCCCCGCCCCCCCCCCGCCCCCCCCCCCCCACTACGCCCCCTCCCTTTGCCGCAGGCAAGGGGAAGGCTGGGGAGGGGTAGGTTTTGCAGCGCTTCAATCAGTGCGAGCTTCGCGGCTTACGCCGCTCGCAGGTTGAGGATGGCTGGGAAAGCTTCTGCCGAGCATGGCTCGGCACTACAGGTGTGAGCGGGCCCATTGCACGATGCTGCTGGCCGGCATCGCGCCGGATTGGCGCGCGATCTCGCGGCCTCCCTGCAGCAGCACCATGGTCGGAATGCTGCGGATGCCATAACGCGTGGCGATGGCGGGTTGGGCTTCGGTATCCAGCTTGGCCAGGCGCATGGCAGGCTCCAGTTGCGTGGCCGCTTTCGCGAATTCCGGCGCCATCTGTCGGCAGGGGCCGCACCAGCTGGCCCAGAAATCCACCAGCAGCGGGATCTGCGACCGGTTGGCATGGGCATCAAATGCCGCTGCGTTCAAGACCATCGGTGCCGCCGCGAACAGGCCCTGGTGGCAGCGGCCGCAGGACGGCGACTGGCCCAGACGTGCAGCCGGAACCCGGTTGATGGCGTTGCAATGCGGGCAGGCAATCTGCAGCAGTTCGGAGGCGGTGTCGTTCATCGGCGTAACCAGCGGGCGCGGAACCAGCCATCAGTATGCGCTGTCCTGCTGAACTGCTGGTCACGGCAGGCGTGGAACGCATCATTCAGCGCTCTGCGCAGACGCCCAACGCACCGAGTTCGGCCTTCTGTGCATCGGGCAAGGCTGCCATCAGCGAGGGATCCATGCACGCAGCACGGACCGCATCGAGATTGTCCGCCCGCAGCACGGCCTCGCCGACAACGCTGGCTGCCACGCTGGCCTTGCCGGCGGTGGACAGTCCGGCAGTAGTGCCGTGCGGGCCCGGCGAAGGTGTGCGGCGGGCGCTGCCCAAGCCCAGCAGCGGCAGCGTCGACAAGCGGTCGCCGCGGGCCAGCACAACATGATCATGGGCGATGGCATGTACACGCAGCCCGCCGCCGAGCTCGTCACCGACATGCAGTGTCTGTGCGCTGGTGCCTGCAATACGCACTACCGCCAGTGAGCGCTGCGCATGCGCATGCACGAAAGTGGCCAGCAGACGTGGCGCCTGTGCGCCCGATGGCGCTGCATGCAAGGGCGGGCGCTGCCCGTGCGGGCCGCTCTGGCCGAAGGCGTTGCCGACCAGGCAGCTGGATAGGGCGATCAGCCGCAGGAGCAGGATGGAGGGGTTCATTGGGAAGGTCGCAAGCCCGGGGCATGGCGCCCCGGGCGGTAGCCGATTACGGAATGTTCAAGCCGCGCAGCACGATCAGGTTGTTGCTGCTGAGCAGGGTCAGCAACAGGTTGTCGCTGGGGCTGATGCCGGTCCAGCGCTGGTTGTCGCCGCCGCTGCAGTTGTAGGTGATCAGCGAGCCGCGGCCGTTGGTGAGGAAGCCACCGGACAGGTCCAGACAACGACCGCCCCGGGTGATCCTCGGCAGCGCCGAGAAGTCGAATACCTGGGTATCCAGGCTGCGATCACAATTGGCCAGCGTTACCGCCGCCGAGTTGCCACCCGACGAGGACAGGCACTTGGTGGGATAGGCAACGCTGTGGATGGCGCCACGTGCATCGGCCATCCACTGCTCATCCTCGGCACCGCTGCAGGTAGCACTGTCGGCGATGTAGACCGCGGGCGCGCCGTTCCTCTCCTCGGCCTTCAGGCAGTATTTCCTGCTGCCCACCAGCATCGTCTGTGCAGGCGGCAGCAAGGGTGTCTGGCGCAGCTTCAGTGTCTCCAGCAGGCCGACCAGGGCTTGCTTGGCGGCACTGTTGTTGGCTGCCTGCAGGTCGCTGCGGTAGCGGTTCATCCAGCGGTTGATGCGGCGACTGCTGCGTTCCTGTTCCTGATAGGCGAGCAGGGCGGCCTTGGCGGTGGCCGACAGACCGTCATCATTGCTGCCCCAGCTGGCATACAGCAGTTCGCCGCGGGAACCCAGGTTGATCACTGGCTTGCCGGCGGCTGCGCTCAGCACTGCTTCCAGTTCCGGCAGTTCCACCGCGCGCAGTGCCGTGTACCCCGCTTCCTTGCCGACCACGACCGGCGCCTTCATGGGCGCAAGATTCTGCGGGAAGCTCATCGTCGCCAAGGTGCTGGCTGCTGCCCCGGGTTCCTGGCACTGCAGGCTGGCCTGCTGCGGCTGGTCGGCCTGGGCCAGATTGACATGCAGTTTGTTGACCGAGCCGTTCTGCAGGACATTGCCGGCCACGGCGATACGCTTGCTGGTGCCGCCGTTGAAGCTGACCTGCAGCCAGCACTGGCGGCTGCTTGCATTGGCAACTGGCGTCGGCAGCTCGAACACATTGCCCCAGTTGCCACGGAACGGCGGATACAGCAAGGCCTTGCCGGTACTCGGGTCGTAGCCACCGAGCACGGTGAACACCGGTGCGCCGACCAAGCGTGGCTTGAGGTAGTTGCCGTCGGGCGAGTTGAAGAACAGTTCCTTGCTGGTCGGCACCTTGCCGGTCACCGGTTCCATGCTGCGGGTGTCGGCGTTCCAACCCAGGTAGCCGGTGGGCGAACTCTGGCTGGGAACCGGTTTGTTCAAGCGCTGCTGGATCGCGTTCCTGGTGCTGTAGCCGGTGTAATGCGTGTAGCGCGACAAGGCGCTGGAATAGTGGCCGCCGGACATCGCATCGGTACCGAAGCTGTAGGTGTCGTCGAACACCGGCATGCCGTTCATGCCGCCGGTCTTGGGGCGGCTCCAGTGCAGGTTGGCACGCATGCGCTTGCGGTAGGCGATGTAACCCCAGCCGCTGTCGTGGTGATGGCCGGACCAGAAGTAGTTGTCGCCGGCCTGGCCGGGATAGTGGCCCAGTCCATAGTGGTGGCCGATCTCATGGCTGAACTCGTTGCCGCTGGTGGAGTACACCGTCAGCATGCCGTTGCCGCCGCTCAGGCCATGGCTTTGCGTGCCGTTGCTGTACACGCCCACGGCGTGATGGGCGACCACGTTCTGGAACCATTGCGGCTGTGATTGCCCGGCCATGCCCGAAGCGGTAGCGCCGAAGTTGGCCAGGTTGATGCCCACGCTCACCGTGGACTTGCCGGTGTTCTCGCGCATGTCGCCGCCGTACACGCCACCTTCCACTGCGCTGGCGGTCTCGTAGATGGTGCCGTTGGCGACCATCACCCGGTCGAGCTTGACCGCCTCGTAGTAGGCCACGGTCATGCGCGCGGCCGGAATGGTCTGGAAGTAGTCAGCGGCTGCCTGCGCGGGGCTTTTCAGCATCCAGAACGCATCGCTCTCGCCCGGCGGATCGGTCAGCATGCCCAGGCGGATGCTGTGTACGACCAGTTCGGCCGGTGCGGCAAAATCGATCTTGTCCGCCGCCAGGCTGCCACTGCGCGCCTTGTCATCGCTGATGCTCAGGCTGACGCCGGGCTTCACCCAATCCCACGGGAGTCGCGTGCTCCAGGCGCGCCGCGAATAGTTGTAGTCAGGGCGGCCATCGCTGTTGTTGTAGTCCGAGCGGTACATGGCATTGGGGTGCAGCAGTTGCGCGGTACCCATGACCTTGCCGTCCACCGAAACGGTGACATTCAAGGCTTCGATATCCTGCAGTGCCGGATCCGGGGTGACCAACAGCAAGGCCTCGCGCTCGCTGGTCAGGCGCGGCATGTTCCTGGCTTCGTTGCCATTCGGATCAACGGTGTGGCTCTGCGCGAACTGGATCATCGCCGGGAGTGAGCCCACCAGATCGTTGCGTACGGCGCGCACCGCGCCACTGGCATCGGTGTCGTAGAAGCCCTTCAGGTCCACTTCGTCATAGCGGGCCGAGTTTGGCTCCGGATAGGGATCTGTCGGTGTCGCCGGGGTGATCGGCGTGGCCGGTATGCTCGGCGTGGTGGGTGGATTGCCACCGCCATTGTCATTGTCATTGCCGCCACCGTCGGCAGTGCCATCTCCGCCCGAGCCGCCGACGTCGATGTCATCGCCGAAGCCATCATCGCCATTGCCGTCACCAGGAGCCGGGCCCGGCGGCACCGGCGTTGCCGTGCCGCCGTCCTGGCCACTGCCATTGCCGCCGCCATCGCCGATGCTCGGCGGCGCTTCGCTCTTGTCGCAGGATGCGAGCAATACCACGCTCAATGCCAGCGCAAGCGCGCGCAGGTTGATTGCGTTGTTCAAGTAGTTCTCCCCTTGTTTTGAAGTACAGCAATGAAACCGAGCCGCATGCTCCGGCCCCAAACCGGTCGCTGTGCGGCGCGTGTATGAGCCTGTCAGCGTGCGGGTGTCCGCGCGCCGGCAGGGTCGGAAGCGTTCGTGCCGCGATCGAACAGCTGTGCCGGCGTGGCGGGCAACGGATTGGCGTACTTGCCGCGTGTGCTGGGTGCTTCGCGCAGATCCAGGTATTTGCGTTCGCTCAGGTCGTTGGCGGCGCTCTGGCCAAGGATCACGGTGGGGCGCAGGAAGACCATCAGGTTGCGCTTGACGCGGGTATCGCTGGTCGAGCTGAACAGCTTGCCGAGGCCAGGAATGCTGCCGAGCAGCGGCACGCTGGAGCGGGTATGGGTGACGTCATCCTGGATCAGCCCGCCGAGCACGATCACCTGCCCATCGTTGGCCAGGATGGTGCTCTTGATCGAGCGCTTGTTGGTGATCACGTCGGACAGGGTGATACCGCTGGGTGTGGCCGCCAGCGAGGAGATCTCCTGTTCGATCTCCAGCCGCAGGGTGCCGCCCTGGTTGATGTGGGGCGTCACCTTCAGGGTCACGCCGATGTCCTGGCGCTGGATGGTGGTGAACGGGTTGCTGGTGCCGTCGCCGGTGGTGGTGTACGAGCCGGTCTGGAAGGGCACGTTCTGGCCGACCAGGATTTCCGCCGGTTCGTGGTCCAGCGTCAGCAGGGTCGGCGTCGACAGCAGGTTGTTCTTGGCATTGGTTGAAAGCGCGGTCACCAAGGCACCGAAATTGCTGTTGCCGATACCGAGGATGGCACCGGACGGCAGCGCTGTCGGCGTGCTGCCGGCCGCCAGCGAGCCAAGCAGGGTGCCGATCGACAGGCCGGTGTTGTTGTAGTTGACCCCGCCCACGCCGTTGCTGCGGGAACCGCCATCCAGCGCCCATTGCACGCCCAGCGCATCCTCGATATCGCCGGAGATCTCGACGATGGCGGCCTCCACCAGCACCTGCGAACGCGGAATGTCCAGCTGCCGCACGATGTCGGTCAGCACCTGCAGCATCTCGGGCTTGGCGTGGATGACGACGGCATTGAGGCTTTCGTCGGCACGGATCAGGCTGCCCATCTGCGCCTGCTTGTCGGCGCCTTCCTGCTTGATGGAATCGCCGATCGCCCCCAGTGTCTGCGCCATCTGCTTGGCGTCACCGTGTTGCAGGCGGATCACCTGGGTGGTGGTCGAGCGCGGTGCATCCACATCCAGGGAACGCGCCAATGCCAGCAGGCGCTGGCGTGCCTGCTCGGGCCCGAAGATCAGCAGGCGGTTGGTGCGGGCATCGGCCAGCACCTTGGTGGCCGACCCGGCGCTACTGGCACCGAGGCTGGCCTGCAGCAGCTTCTGCAGGTTCTCCACGCTGGCGAACTGCACGTCGTAGTCGGCGTGGCCATGCAACCTGGGGGCATCCAGCTGCCGCAACAGCGCCTCGATACGGGCGATGTTGCCGCGCCGGTCGCTGATGATCAGGGCGTTGGAGGTGGGCACCGCGGCCAGATGGGCGTTGGCTGGCACCAGCGGCCGCAGCATCGGCAGCAACTCGGTGGCGATGCCATGTTGCACGGTCAGCACGCGGGTTTCGATCGCGTCCGGGCCGCGGCCGCGACCATCGGCGAAGACACGCGCTTCGTCATTGGGAACCACGCGCGTCTGGCGCTCCTCTTCGATCACCGCAAAGCCGTGGATGGTCATCACCGACAGGAACAGGCGACGCACCTCCGGCAGGGTCATCGGTTCCTGGGTGGTGACACTGACTTCACCGGCCACGCGCGGATCGACGATCAACGTGTCGCCGGTGATATTGGCCACTGCACCGATGAAGTCGCGGATATCCGTGTCCTTCATGTTGATGCTCCATTGCTGGGGAGCATCCTCTGCGGACGCGGCGCTGATCGCCAAGGGCGCAAGCAGCAGGGCCGACAGCAAGGCCAGGCGTCGCAGTGCCGCGCTTATGGTGGGCCGGATCATTCGCCACCACCGGACGGCAGTGCAGGTGCTGCGCTCTGCGGGGAGGGGAAATCAAGCCGGCCGCTATGGCCGTTGCGGCCGAACAGCACATGGTCGTGGGCTACCTGCTGCAGCACGACGCCGGGCAGGAATTCCTCACCACTGAATACATTCACCGTCCCCTGGCCTTCGATCTGGAGCAGTGCCTGTGATTGCCGTGGGTCGGCCGCAACGATGCAGCCCTGCAGTTGCACGCTATGCAGGTCGGCAGCAGGCACCGTGCTGGCGTCGCCGAACAAGCGCTGCAACAGCTGTGGCGACAGGCTTGGCAATCGCGGCGGCGCTTCGTCGACGCGGGCAGGCAGCTCGCGCATCTGCAGGTAGAGCCGGCGCGCCTGCCATGACAACACGGCAACGCCGCAAAGCGTGATGAGGATCGCGACGATCTTTGGCAGCAGGTTGGAAGTATCGAACTGGAACATCGGTGCTACGGCATCTCCCTTGGCAAAAATCCGCGCGCACAGGAGGAAGCTCGCTGCACTTTTCAGGCAACGCGGCGCCAAAGGTGTCTGGTTTTCCCCTGTTTTCGCAGTGTCGGATTTTGCGAAGCCGGTACTCTAGCTGCGTACGTAAGAGAGTGCGATGCAAATACCTGCTGAAGTGTGATCGTCATCTGGAAAGTGACGTGGAAATCACGCTTTTCCGCCGAGAACGTGGCATTTTCCCGGCACGTTTTTTCAGGGGAAAGTGTGACGTCGCTCCGTGCAGTGATGTCACCTTGCAGTAATCGATGCTTGAAATGGAGCTCCCGGCGACGCTGGCTTGTGCGGGCGGCGTGCCCGCGTTGCGCCTGCCGTTTGCGTTCGCGCGGCGTCATGGTGTGTTGTTGGTCGACGACGGCGATGCGCGGCTTGCCTGTCGTGGCGATGCCACGATAGCGGCCGTGGCCGAGGCGCAGCGCATCGCAGGGCGGCCGTTGTTGCCGCAGACGGTGGCCGATGCGGTGTTCGAGGAACTGCTGCAGCAGGTCTATCAGCAGGACGCCGGCAGCGCCATGAGCATGGCCGACGAACTTGGCGACAGCATGGATCTGGCCAGCCTGGTGGAGGGCCTGGAGCAGGTCGAGGATCTGCTCGACCAGCAGGATGACGCGCCGATCATCCGTCTCATCAACGCGCTGCTGGGCGAAGCACTGGCCGAGCATGCCTCCGATATCCATATCGAGACCTTCGAGCGACGGCTGGTGGTCCGCTTCCGCGTGGATGGCATCCTGCGCGACGTGGTCGAGCCACGGCGCGAGCTGGCCGCGCTGCTGGTGTCGCGCATCAAGGTGATGGCGCGGCTGGATATCGCCGAGAAGCGCTTGCCGCAGGATGGCCGGATCTCGGTGCGGGTCGGCGGACGCGAGGTGGATATCCGTGTCTCGACCCTGCCGGCAGCCAATGGCGAACGGGTGGTGCTGCGCCTGCTGGACAAGCAATCGGGGCAGTTGTCGCTGCAGCACCTGGGCATGCGGGTACGCGACGTCGGCGTGCTGCAGGCCATGCTGTGCCGCCCGCACGGCATCGTGCTGGTCACTGGCCCGACCGGTGCCGGCAAGAGCACCACGCTGTATGCCGGCCTGCGCGCCATCAACAATCGCCAGCGCAACATCCTCACCGTCGAAGATCCGATCGAGTACCACCTGGATGGCGTTGGCCAGACCCAGGTCAACGGCCGTATCGACATGACCTTCGCGCGTGGCCTGCGCGCGATCCTGCGTCAGGACCCCGACGTGCTGATGGTCGGTGAGATCCGTGACAGCGAAACCGCGCGCATCGCCGTGCAGGCCTCGCTCACCGGGCATCTGCTGTTGTCCACGCTGCATACCAACAGCGCCATCGGCGCGGTCACCCGCTTGCTGGACATGGGGGTGGAGTCCTTCCTGCTGTCGTCCTCGTTGCTCGGCGTGCTGGCGCAACGCTTGGTTCGGCGGCTATGCCCCAAGTGCCGGGTGGTGACGCCGGCATCCACGGCAGAGTGCGCGCAGTTGCAGATGGAACCCTGGCAACGGCCGCTGTTGTTCCGCCCGGTGGGGTGTGACCACTGCAATGGCCAGGGTTACCGCGGCCGTACCGGCATCTACGAACTGGTCGAATTCGGCCCCGAGCTGCGCGCGCTGGTGCATGCCGGTGCAGGCGAGGCCGAACTGCTGGAGCAGGCGCGCCGGCAAGGTCCATCGATGTTGGACGACGGCCGTGCCAAGGTGCTGGATGGCGTGACCACGCTGGAAGAAGTCCTGCGGGTGGGGCGCGACCTGTGAGCGGTGATCTGCCCCGGGGCCACCACTGATGGCGGCGTTCGACTATCTGGCATTGTCGGCTGACGGTCGCCGCCACAAGGGGGTGATCGAAGCGGACAGCGCGCGGCAGGCACGCCAGCAGCTGCGCGAGCGCAATCTGGCACCGGTGCAGGTAGAACCGGCAGCGGTCCGCGCGACCGGTGGCGGTATCGGCGGTGGTCGCATCGGCAGCGCGGAGTTGGCGCTGCTGACCCGGCAATTGGCGACGCTGGTGCAGGCGGCCCTGCCGGTTGAGGAAGCACTGCGTGCCGTGGCTGCGCAGGCGACCCGGCCGCGCATACGTGCCACCTTGTTGGCGGTGCGCGGCAAAATTCTTGAAGGCCATGGATTGGCGGCGGCACTGGCGGCGTATCCGCGCGCCTTTCCCGGTCTCTACCGCAGCATGGTTGCCGCCGGCGAGCGCGGGCATCTGGGGGTGGTGCTGGAACAACTGGCCGACTACACCGAACAGCGCCAGCAATCACGGCAGCGGGTACAACTGGCCTTGCTGTATCCGCTGATCCTGGTGCTGGTGGCTGGGTTGATCGTCGGCTTCCTGCTCGGCTATGTGGTACCGGATGTGATCGATGTCTTTGTCGATTCCGGCCAGCCGTTGCCCTGGCTCACCCGCGCGCTGGTGGCCACCAGCAATGCCGTCACCCGCTGGGGTCCATGGCTGCTGCCGTTGCTGTTGTTGGCCGGCGTGCTGCTGCGGCGCGCGTTGCAACAGCCGGCCAGTCGCCTGCGCTGGCACACCCAGGTGCTGAAGCTGCCGTTGTTCGGCCTGCTGCTGCGGGACCTGGATGCCGCCAGGTTTGCCTCCACCCTGGCGATCCTGGTGCGTAGTGGCGTGCCGCTGGTGGAAGCGCTGCGGATTGCCGCGCAGGTGGTCGGCAACCAAGGCATCAAGGCTGGCCTGCTGCAGGCCGAAGTCACGGTGCGCGAGGGCGGCAGCCTGACCCGGGCACTGGAACAGCACACCTCATTGCCGCCGATGCTGCTGCACATGGTCGCGGCGGGCGAGAAGTCCGGCGCGCTGGACGCAATGCTGGCCCGCGCCGCACGCAACCAGGAATCCGATCTGGCCGCGCGCATCGCCCTGCTGGTCGGTTTGTTCGAGCCGTTCATGCTGGTGCTGATGGGCGCGGTGGTGTTGTTGATCGTGCTGGCCATCCTGCTGCCGATCATGTCCTTGAACCAACTAGTGGGTTGATAGAGCAATGAACATATCTGCAAGACGCCAGGCCGGCTTCACCCTGATCGAGATCATGGTGGTGGTGGTGATCATCGGCATCCTCGCCGCGCTGGTGGTCCCCAAGGTGATGGGGCGGCCGGACCAGGCCAAGGTCACCGTCGCGCGCGGTGATCTCAAGGCGATTGGCTCGGCGCTGGAAATGTACCGGTTGGACAACCGCCGTTATCCCGATACCCAGCAAGGCCTGCAGGCGCTGGTACAACGTCCGCCTGGCGGCGCAGACAACTGGAACCCGGAAGGTTACCTGGCACGACTGCCGGTCGATCCCTGGGGCAACCCCTACCTGTACCTGGCGCCGGGCAGCAGGGAGGGTTATGACCTGTGGAGCTACGGCGCCGATGGCCGCGAAGGCGGTGAGGGGCTGGATGCAGACCTGGACAGCCGGGATATCTGAAGGTGTTGCGCGCGCGTGGATTCACCCTGGTGGAAATGCTGGTGGTCGTGGTCATCGTCGGCGTAATGGCCGCTGCGGTGGGATTGGTCGCGAGCGCGCGCGATGACCACCGCGCCGTGCGCGGCGAGGCCGAGCGGCTGGCAGCGGTGCTGCAGCTGCTCGCCGATGAGGCGGTGCTGGACAACCGCGAGTACGGCGTCCGCATCAGTAGTCAGGCGTATGAGGTGCGTGCCTACGACAACCGCAAGGGGCGCTGGCACGCACAGCCAGGCAGCACGCGGCGGCACCTGCCTGACAACCTGCACCTGCAGTTGATCCTGGAAGGCGCGCCGCTGGCGTTGCCGGCAAGCATCGACGAGGACAGCCCGCCGCAGATCGTGCTGTCGTCATCGGCGCAGGGCACGCCCTTCAGCGTCCGCATCGCCGACATCAGCCGGCACGACGTGGTCTATCGGATCGACGGCGATGGTCTGGCGGAACCGGAAGTACAGCAGGTGTCGATGCCATGAATCGCGTGCGCGGTTTCACCTTGCTGGAGGTCATGGTGGCAGTGGCGATATTGGCGCTGGTTGCGGCGATGGTGCACGCCACCCTGCAACGCCATCTGCACAACGCACGGCTGTTGGAAGATCGCGCGCTGGCCGCTTGGGTGGCAGATACCGCCCTGGCCGAACTGCAGCTGCAGGGTGCGGGCGCGATGGGGAGCAATGAAGACATCGTCGAACAGGGCGGGCGCCGCTGGCGGGTGCTGCGTGAGGTGCAGGCCACGCCGGAACCGCAGCTGCATCGGGTGCATATACGGGTCAGCGCTGCGACGGGCGGGGAGGTCGGCATCAGCCTGACCGGCTTTGTCGGGGCCCAACAATGAAGCGCAGATCCACGGGCGGCTTTACTTTGTTGGAAGTACTGGTGGCGGTGGCGATCTTCGCCCTGGTCGGTATTGCCAGCCATCGCCTGCTGCTCAGCGCGGTGCGGGTGGAGGCGCAGACGCGTGCACAGGACCAGCAGTTGCGGCAGCTGGTGCGCGCGATGGGCAGCCTTGAACGTGATGTCGAGCAGGCAGTGGCGCGGCCACTGCTGGGCGCGGATGGCACCGAGGAGCCAGCCTTCTGGAGTGATCCCGATGGGCAGGGCCTGCAATGGACCCGCGCCGGCTGGAGCAATCCTTTGGGGGCGCCGCGCGCGCAGTTGCAGCGGGTGCGCTGGCATTACGACGGCAGCGCGCTGGTGCGCGAGTACTGGCCGGTGTTGGATCGCGCGGACAACGCAGCGCCACAGCGCCAGCTGCTGCTGCCGGCGGTCAATGCCCTGCAATGGCGTTACCTCGACCGTCAGGGAGTATGGCGCACGCAGTGGCAGGGCAGCGGCGTGCAGCCTTTGCCGCGCGCGCTGGAACTGCGCATCGCGCATCCGCGTTTTGGTGAATTGCGACGCGTGTTGTTGCTGCCGGGTGGCGCGGCGGGCAGGGGGCCGGCATGAAGTCCGCGTCACGGGGCGTTGCGCTGATCACGGTGCTGCTGGTGGTGGCGCTGGCCGCGACAGTCTGTGCGGCGCTGGTTACCCGCCAGCAGCTGTCGATCCGCACCACAGCCAATCAACTGCATGCGCGCCAGGCGTGGCACTACGCGCGCGGTGGCGAGCAGCTGGCGCTTGCGTTGCTGGCCACGGACCTGCGCCAGTCAGCCGCACGTGATCATCGTGGCGAAGCCTGGGCACAGCCGTTGCCGCCGTATCCGCTGGACGACGGCCATCTGCGCCTGTCGATCGATGACCTGAGCGGACGCTTCAATCTCAACAGCGTGGTACAGGGCGGCCAGGTGGATGCCGATGCGATGGCACGCCTGCAGCGCCTGTTGTTGTTGTTGCGGCTGGACCCGCAACTGGCATGGCAGCTGGTGGCGTGGATCGCCCCGCCGCTGGCGCCGGATCTGGTCCGGCAGCAGGGCGAACGCGACTACCTGCGCCGCCAACCCGCCTATCTGCCCGCGCGCCGACCGTTGCAGGAGGTTAGCGAGCTGCGCCTGCTGGCAGGCATCGATGAGGCGGCCTACCAGCAGCTGTTGCCGCACGTTGCCGTCTTGCCTGCCGCCACCCCGCTCAATCTCAATACTGCTGACCCATTGGTAATGGCCAGTCTCGCCGATGGACTTGGGTTGGCAGATGGTCGCCGCCTGGTCGAGGCACGCGGCAGCGACGGCTTCGCCAACGTTGATGTACTGCTCCTGCAGCCATTGCTGCAGCGTCGGCAGGTGGCAAGAAGCGGGCTGGCGGTGCGCAGCAATTGGTTCGTTGCCAGCAGCGAGGTCGCCATCGGCGACCGACGCCTGCGCCTGCTCAGCGTCCTGCATCGCGATGCAGGTCAGGTCGAGGTTGTCGCGCGGCAGCTGGCTCCCCCTGTATTTCCGGAGAATGATCGATGAAGTCGCCGCCGGCGTTGCCGTGCCTGTTCCTGCCTGCGTGGTGTAGCGCGCGCCTGAGTGATGACCTGCCGGTCACCTGGAGTGACGGCCAACAGACCGCCAGGTTGCCCTTGGGCGATGCGCTGGCAAGGCTCAAGGGTCGCGCCATCGCGCTGATCGTGCCGGTTGAACAGGTGGCCAGCTGTGCGCTCAGTCTGCCGGCAGGCAATGCGCATTGGCAGCGCAAGGCCTTGCCCTATGCGGTGGAACCGTTGCTGGCCGAGGATGTGGAAGACATGCATCTGGCGCTGGGCGAAACCCTGGGTGACGGACGCCGTCGCGTCGTGGCGATCAATCGCAGCCTGCTTGGGTCCTGGCTGCAGGGAGTGCGCGACAGGGGGGCGCTGGTCAGTGCCATCCATGTGGATGCCGACCTGCTGCCCAACGAGGTCCCCACCCTGTGCTGGAACAACGCCCGTTGCCTGTTGGCGGGTACCGATGCGCTGCGCCTGGCGCTGGCGCCCACCCAGTTGCCCGAGCTGCTGGAGCGTTTGCCGGGAAACCTGCGGATACTCCATGCCAGTGAAGACAGTCCTACGTTGCCACCGGCCATCGATGCCAACCTGCAGGCCTTGGACATGGCCCTGCCGGCATGGCTGGCGACGCAGCGCCCACGCGCGTTGGATCTGGCCCAGGGAGACTTCGCGCCGGCGTCGCGCCTGCAGCTGCGCCACTGGAAGCCGGTGGCATGGGCGGTGGCTGCGGTGCTGGTGGCGCAGCTGGCCTTCGATGGCGCACAGGCCTGGCTGCTGCAGCAGCAGGCCAGCGGCTATCGGCAGGTCAATGAAAGCATCTACCGGCGGCTGTTCCCGGACGAGCAGCGCATCGTCAATCTGAAGGCGCAGTTCGACCAGCACCTGCAGCAGGGCAGCGCGGCAAGCCAGCTGCAGGCCTTGTTGTCCCGCGTCGCCGAGGCCATGCCGGTCGAGTCGCCACTGCAGGTGCAGGGCCTGCAGTTCCACGCCGGCAAGGGTGAGCTGCAATTGCAGTTGCAAGGCGAAGCGAGCGCATTCGAGGCGCTGCAACAGCGCCTGCGCGCGCAGCCATTGCGGCTGGAAGCAACCCGCCGCGATGACGGTGGCATGCAACTGAAAGTGGGCGAGGCGCAATGAACATGGGAACTGCAGAAATCAGCGCTGGCCGCGGCCTGCGGGGCTTGCTCGGCACGCGTTGGGCAGCATTGGCGCCGCGTGATCGCCTCGCATTGCAGGTATTGCTGGCGTTCGCTGTGCTGCTTGCGTTCTGGTTCGGTGCGTGGATGCCGACGCGCCATGCCTTGCAGCAGGCGCGTAGGGATGTTGCCGCCGAACAACAGTTGCAGCGCCATCTGCGTGCCAATGCAGTGCGCGCCGGTGCTGCCGCACAGCGGGGGGCAGCGTTGAAAGCCAGCGAGCTGCCGGCAATGCTGTCGGCGCTGGCCGACGAGCAGGGGCTGACGATCCACCAGATCCAGCCGCGGCCAGAGCAACGGTTTGCCGTCAGTCTCGAGGGCGCGCCCGCGCAGGCATTGCTGTGGTTGCAGGCGCTGCAGGACAGGGGGCTTGGGGTGGCCAAATTGCGCCTGCTGCAGCAGCCAGACGGCAGTTGGCAGGGAGAGGCGGTGCTGCAGGGACCGGCAAGCTGAACGTGTCAACGGCAGGGTCTGTTGCCGCTGAAACTGTCGCATCGCACAAAAAGCCGTGTTATCAATGCTCCCCATGAACGCAGCCCGCGCCAGCTTTTACTTTTGGTATTACTTTCCCAAGCCGCTGGCGGAGGAAGGACTGCGCTTACCCTGAAGAAACTTTCAGATGCATTCCCGAAAAGCCGCCAGCGAACCTGGCGGCTTTTTTCATGCCGCCTCGCTGGGGCCAAACCCTTCATCGTTTTGAACCGGAGACCCCCATGCCCCCCCACACCGACGATCTGCGCATCCGCAAACTGGAACCCCTGACCTCACCGGCACAGCTGCTGGCGCTGTTGCCCTGCGACGAGGAAGCCTCGCAGACCGTGGCCGACGCCCGCGCCTCGCTGCACCGCATCCTGCACGGCCAGGACGACCGCCTGGCGGTTGTCGTGGGCCCGTGCTCGATCCATGACCCGGTTGCGGCCATGGAATACGCCCAGCGCCTGCGTCCGCTGCGCGATGCGCTGGCCGGTGAGCTGGAGATCGTCATGCGGGTTTACTTCGAAAAGCCGCGCACCACGGTGGGCTGGAAGGGCCTGATCAACGATCCGGACCTGGACGGCAGCTTCAACATCAACAAGGGCCTGCGCGTGGCGCGCGGCCTGCTGCGCGACATCAACCGCCTCGGCCTGCCGGCCGGCGTGGAGTTCCTGGACGTGATCTCGCCGCAGTACATCGCCGACCTGGTGGCCTGGGGCGCGATTGGCGCCCGCACCACCGAGAGCCAGGTGCATCGCGAGCTGGCGTCGGGCCTGTCCTGCCCGGTGGGCTTCAAGAACGGCACCACCGGCGATGTGAAGATTGCCGCCGATGCCGTCGGTGCGGCCTCGCACCCGCACCACTTCCTGTCGGTGACCAAGGAAGGCGGCACCGCCATTGTCGCCACCCAGGGCAATCCGGATTGCCATGTGATCCTGCGTGGCGGCAAGGCGCCCAACTACGATGCGGCCAGTGTGCAGGCGGCCAGCGAGGTACTGGCCAAATCGCAACTGCCGGCACGCCTGATGATCGACGCCAGCCACGCCAACAGCAGCAAGAAGCCCGAGAACCAGCCCCGGGTGATCGAAGACATTGCCACCCAGCTGGAAGCCGGGGAGCAGCGTGTGGTTGGGGTGATGATCGAGAGCCACCTGGTTGCCGGTCGCCAGGACCTGGTCGAAGGCCAGCCGCTGGTCTATGGCCAGAGCATCACCGATGGCTGCATCGATTGGGACAGCACGGTGCAGGTACTGGAGCGCCTGGCTGATGCGGTACGCGCCCGCCGCCGCGCCCAGCTGGAGGCGGCAGCCTGAGGATTCCGTGACAGTTTCACTGGCGCACGGCAGGCAGTCCAAGTAGTTTACGCGGCGGGAGGTGGTAGGCCTCCCGCCTGCCGTGGGGACAGGGGGAGCACCTTCTCCTGCAGGAAAGCCTATGAATCACCGCTCCAAGGAGAAGGAACTGATGCGTTTCCGTATGTGCACCATGGCGCTGGCTTTGATGCTGGTCCCGTCGCTGGCGCTGGCCAAGAAGGAAGTAGTGGATTCGGGCAGCGGTTGCCTGCAGAACCTGTCGGTGGCCGGTGGCTTCACCAGCGGCAAGCAGTTCCTGGCGTCGACCGACCATGAAGGGGTCAGCTACGCCGACGCGTTCGCCAAGACCGTGGCCGCGATCGAGGCCGAGGGCATGGTGGGGGTTTATCCGAACGAGCGTACCGGCTACATCGCCGCCGAGAATCCGGTCCGTGGCGGTGGCGGTTCGACCGTGCCGTTGCGTACCACCGTGCGTCGCCAGGACGACGGCAGTGTGCGCGTCGAAGTGCGTTTCAGCATCAAGGGTGGTCAGATGACCTCCAACAAGGCAGTGGGCGAAGGCCTTTGCAAGATTGCTGACGCGGCCAGCCTGTAAATCAAGCAGGAGCAGGCGCGGGTGAAGGGCAGTTGGTTTGTGTATCTGCTGGAATGCCGCGATGGCAGCTACTACGCAGGTATCAGTACCGATGTGGAGGCCCGGTTCCTGGCCCATGTCGCCGGCAAGGGTGCGCGCTATACCCGCGCGCACCCGCCGCTGCGGATCCTGGCCCGCCGCGCCTATGCCGACCGTTCGGCCGCGTCCCGAGCCGAATGGCAGATCAAGCAGCTGCCACGTGAGCGCAAGCTGGCTTGGCTGGAACGGACAGAAGATTGAGGTAGAGTCGTACCTGTAGCCGCGGTAGTTGGCGGCTTCCAACGTCCGGTCATCCGGGCAACAGCCACGCATGCGGCTGCGCAAGCAGGGCGGCGGCGTGCCGGCATCATCCTCAAGTGGGGTATTGCGATGGCAGGTTGGTACGAGTTGGACAAGAGCAGTGACGGCCAGTTTTACTTCGTGCTCAAGGCAGGCAATGCCGAGGTCATCCTGACCAGCGAGCGTTACACCACGCGCGCCGGCGCGGAGAACGGCATCGCCTCGGTGCAGAAGAACAGCCCGGATGAAGCGCATTACGAGCGCAAGACCGCCAGTGACGGGCGCTACCATTTCAATCTGAAAGCAGCCAACCACCAGGTGATCGGCAGCAGCCAGATGTATGCCTCGCAGGCCGCGCGCGAAGCCGGCATCACCAGCGTCAAGGGTAATGGTCCCAGCACCACGATCAAGGACAAGACTGCGTAGCGGCGTTGTGGCTGTTGTGCTGAAAAACCCCGGACAAGCCGGGGTTTTTCATTTGTAGTGCCGAGCCATGCTCGGCAAGGGCCTTCCCGGTAAAGCTTCAGAGTAGTGCCGAGCCATGCTCGGCAGAAGCTCTCCCGGTAAACCCCTTGCCGAGCATGGCTCGGC
>NZ_JBRREA010000077.1:0-17649 GCF_056759975.1 Stenotrophomonas sp. STEN031 | reverse complement strand
CGCCCCCCGCCCTGCGCCACCTGCCACCGCGGCTGGGCTCCGCCCCCCCGGTCCCCGCCCCCCCCCCCCCCCCCCCCCCCCCCCCCCCCCCCCCACTACAGGTGGAGCCGCCCCCGCGGTAACTGGGGGCCTTCACCCCTCGATCCTGCACAGACCCGCCCGCGCCGGTACAATGCCGGGCCATTCCGACGTTGGCCCACCGCATGCGTGGCACCCTTTATATCGTCGCTGCCCCGTCCGGGGCCGGCAAAAGCAGCATCGTCAACGCCACTTTGGCGCGTGACCCGCACATTTCGCTGTCGATTTCCTTCACCTCGCGCGCCATGCGCCCGGGCGAGGTCAACGGCAAGCATTACCACTTCGTCCCCGCCGCCGAGTTCGAGCAGATGATCGCCGCTGGCGATTTCTTCGAGCACGCGCTGGTGCATGGCGACTGGAAGGGTACGGCCCGGCAGTCGGTGGAACCGCAGCTGGCGGCCGGCAAGGACGTGCTGCTGGAAATCGACTGGCAGGGCGCGCGCCAGGTGCGCGAGAAGGTGCCGGGTGCGGTCAGCGTGTTCATCCTGCCGCCGTCGCGGCAGGCGCTGGATGAGCGCATGCGCAAGCGTGGCCAGGACAGCGAGGCGGTCATGGCCCAGCGCTTGGCCGCCGCGCGCGAGGAAATGCTGCATTACGACGAGTTCGACTACGTCATCATCAATGAGGATTTCGACACCGCGGTGGGTGAAATGTGCTCGATCTTTGCCGCCAGCCGGCTGCGCTGTGAGCCCCAGCAGCAACGCCACGGCGAGCTTATCGCCTCGCTGCTGGCCCCTGAAAACTGAGCAAGTGATTGATCCGCAAGGGGCTGTTCAGGCCTTGGCTTGATTCCGGAACCGGTCTGCCCTTACAATCCGTCCCCTTTCCCTCATTCGATCGAGCGGCCGTTGCAGGTCGCCGGGAGCCCGCATGGCCCGCATTACCGTAGAAGATTGCCTGGAAGTCGTTAACAACCGTTTTGAGCTGGTCATGATGGCGTCCAAGCGCGCCCGTCAGCTGGCCAATGGTGTCCAGGCGACGATCGACAACAGCGAGAGCGAGGACAAGCCGACCGTGCTGGCGCTGCGCGAAATCGCCGCCCGTCGCATCGACAACGAGCTGATCGAGGAAGTCGAGAAGGCCGAGCGCGAGCGTGCCGAGCGTGAAGCACTGGAGTGGGCCGCAGCCGAAGTTGTCGCCGACGAAGACATGTCCAAGAACGACGATTGATTGTTTCTTTCGCGTTGATTGATGGTGTCTGCAAACAGCCCGCCGCAAGCGGGCTGTTTGCGTTATGGGAATTGCCGTGGAACGCCTGCTGGCATAGTCTTCTGACATGAACCCAGGCCCTTCCGCCCAGGTAGCCACGCCCGCGGGCGGGGTGATACCTGACTATGTACTGCAACTCGAGCGCGCAGCCAGCTATCTCCCCACCGAGCAGCTGCCGCTGCTGCGTCGTGCCTGGGAAGTAGGCGCCGCCGCGCACGCCGGCCAGACCCGCAAATCCGGCGAGCCCTACATCACCCATCCGGTGGCCGTGGCGCGCATCCTGGCCGAGCTCGGCCTGGATGTTGAAACCCTGATCGCAGCCATCCTGCACGACACCATCGAAGACACCCCGCTCACCGGCGAAGAGCTGGCCGCCGAGTTCGGCCAGGCTGTGGCCGACCTGGTCGAGGGCGTCACCAAGCTGGACAAGCTCAAGTTCCGCGACCGCCAGGAAGCGGCAGCGGAGAGCTTCCGCAAGATGCTGCTGGCGATGTCGCGCGACCTGCGCGTGATCATGATCAAGCTGGCCGACCGCCTGCACAACATGCGTACCCTGGGTGCGCAGAGTGCCGAGGCGCGGCGCCGCATCGCCACGGAAACGCTGGATATCTACGCGCCCATCGCCCAGCGCCTGGGCATGAACCTGATCAAGTCCGAGCTGCAGAACCTCGGCTTCCGCGCGCTGTACCCGTGGCGCCACGCCATCATCGAGAAACACATCCGCAGCCAGCCGGTGGTGCGCCGTGAGTCGATGGCGCAGGTGGAAGTGCAGCTGTCGCAGCGCCTGGCGCGCGAAGGGCTGGAACACCGCCTGATCAGCCGTATCAAGACGCCCTGGAGCATCTACACCAAGATGCGCGAGGAGAACAAAAGCTTCGACCAGGTGATGGACGTGTTCGGCTTCCGCCTGGTGATGCGCAACGTGCCCAACTGCTACCACGCACTGGGCGGCGTGCATGCCGCGTTCAAGCCGCTGGATGGTCGCTTCCGTGACTTCATCGCCATTCCCAAGGCCAACGGTTACCAGTCGCTGCACACGGTGCTGTTCGGCCCGTATGGCTCGCCGATCGAGGTGCAGATCCGCACCGAGGAAATGGACCTGATCGCCGAGCGCGGCGTGGCCGCGCACTGGACCTACAAGTTCGGCGGAGACGGCCCCAACAGCGCGCAGAGCAGGGCGCATGCCTGGATCGTCGAGCTGATCGATTCGCAGCGCACTGCCGGTTCGTCGCTGGAGTTCCTCGACAACGTCAAGGTCGACCTGTTCCCGGACGAGGTCTACCTGTTCACGCCCAAGGGCAAGATCCTGGCGCTGCCGCGCAATTCCACCGCGCTGGACTTCGCCTATGCCGTGCATACCGACGTGGGCAACCGCGCGGTGGCCTCGCGCGTGGACAAGAAGCTGGTGCCGCTGCGCACGCGTCTGGTCAGTGGGCAGACGGTGGAGATCATCACCGCGCGCTCGGCCTCGCCCAAGCCGCAGTGGCTGGAATTCGTGGTCAGCAGCAAGGCGCGCACGGCGATCCGTCACCAGCTCAAGCAGCTGGAGCACGAGGACGCGGTGCAGTTGGGCCACAGCATGCTGGACCGCGCGCTGGAGGCGATGGACAGCTCGATCGAGCGCTTGCCGAAGGGACGGCTTGATGCCTTCCTCACCGAACACCGCTACCCGCGCCTGGAAGCCTTCCTGGCCGATGTGGCGTTGGGCAACTGGATGCCGACCCAGGCCGCACAGGCGCTGATGTCCTATGCCGAGCTGCGCGCCAGTGGCGTCGCCCACCGCGCCCAGGAGAAGATCCTGATCAATGGCAGCGAACGTGGCGTGGTCAGCTTCGCCAACTGTTGCCAGCCGATTCCGGGCGACGACATCATGGGCTACCACACCGCCGGCAAGGGCATCGTCGTTCATCGACTGGATTGCCCGAACCTGGCCGAGCTGCGCAAGACCCCGGATCGCTGGGTGCCGATTGGCTGGGATACCAATGTGGTCGGCGATTACGACACCGCACTGGTGGTCGAGGTGGAGAACGGCACCGGCGTGCTGGCGCAGCTGGCTGCCGCCATTGCCCACAGCCATTCCAACATCGAGCGGGTGGATTACCTGGACCGGGATTTCAACGCAGCGGTGCTGTGCTTCAACATCCAGGTCCGCGACCGTAATCACCTGGCCGAAGTCATGCGCCGCCTGCGCCGCCTGCAGGTAGTCCAGTCCGTTCGCCGCCAATAACGGTAGTGCCGAGCCATGCTCGGCAGGGGCGTCATCGGCAATTTGTAGCAGCGGCGTAAGCTGTGAAGCTAGCGCAGCAGAAATCGCCGGACTGCCTGCAATCTGGTGAGCCACCTGCATCGCGGCTGACGCCGCTCCCACGAATCCACAGCTTGCTGTTCGGTAGAGCCCCAGCCGAGCATGGCTCGGCGCTACCTGTATTCCGCTATCCACACAGACTGTGTCCTGCTGCCTACACAAGCTGTGGATAAGGCCGCGCAGCCCTTGTGCTGCATGCCTCTGCAAAACATGATGATTTTTTGTCCACGACCTGTGGATGGATCAACTGTAGTGCCGAGCCATGCTCGGCAGGGGCCTTGCCGATATAGCAGCGGCAACTGTGGGAGCTGCATCAGCCGCGAAGCTGGCAGCGCTGGAACAACCGGGCTGCCTGCAATCGGATGGACCACTTGCTTCGCGGCTTACGCCACTCCCACAAAACCCACAGCTGGTTGTTCGGTAACGCCCCAGCCGAGCATGGCGCGGCGCCACCTGTATTCGACTATCCACACAGCTTGTGTCCTGCTATCTACACAAGTTGTGGATAACAGCGCGCAGCCCTTGTACTGCGGGCCTCTGCAAAACATGGTGATATTTTGTCCATCACTTGTGGACAGGTGGAGGTGAGCCCGCGGCGTGTTCTGCGTACCATTGCCGGGATCCCCACCAGGCTGTACCCCATGACCACGTTCCCGGAAGACATCTATACCGAACCCACTGCCGATACCAATACGCTGGCCAACCTCGGGCCACTGGCGCCGATGGCCGGTGTCTGGATCGGCGAGCGCGGCATGGACGTCAATCCCAAGGCCGATGGCCCCGAGCGGCAGGCCTTCATCGAACATGTCGAACTGCAGCCGATCGACGCACAGCCCAATGGCCCGCAGTTGTTCTATGGCCTGCGTTACCACACCCGCATCCACAAACCGGGCGAAGTGGAGACCTTCCATGACCAGGTCGGTTATTGGTTGTGGGAGCCGGCGACCGGCACGGTGATCCAGACGCTGACCATCCCGCGCGGGCAGACCGCGATGGCGGTGGGCAAGGCCGCCCCCGATGCGAAATGCTTCCGCCTGCGCGCCGAGCGTGGCTCGACGGTCAATGGCATCAGCTCCAATCCGTTCCTGGAACATGCGTTCCGGACCGAGAGCTACGAGATCGAAGTCACCATCAATGACGATGGCACCTGGTCGTACGAACAGGAAACGATGCTGGTCATCCCCGATCGCAGCGAGCCGTTCGCGCATACCGACCGCAATACGCTGCGCCGGATCGGCGAGCCAACGCCCAACCCGACCGCACAGGCAGTGTAGTGCCGAGCCATGCTCGGCAGGGGCTCTACCGATAGGGTATGAGGCCCTCGTGGGAGCGGTGTCAGCCGCGAAACTGGTGTCAATAAGTCGAGCAGGCATGCTGGCTAGCCGGATGGATCATCTGTTTCGCGGCTGACGCCGCTCCTACAGATCCGCGTTGGATTGCCAGCCGCGCTATCCACACAGACTGTGTCCTGCTGCCTACACAAGCTGTGGATAAGGCCGCGCAGCCCTTGTGCTGTGGGCCTCTGCAAAACGTGGTGATATTTTGTCCACGACCTGTGGATGACTCAACCGTAGTGCCGAGCCATGCTCGGCAGGGGCTTTCCCGCTGATTTGTACGAGCGCCGTCAGCCGCGAAGCCGGCATCAATGAATCAGTCGTCATGCCTGATCGTCGGATGGATCAGTGGCTTCGCGGCTTACGCCGCTCCTACAGCGCCGCGTCTGGTTTGCCGGGAAAGCCCCAGCCGAGCATGGCTCGGCTCCACCTGCATGCGGCTATCCACACAGCTTGTGCCCTGTGATGCCTACAAGCTGTGGATAAATCTCCATGGGCCTTGTGCTGCAAAGCTTTCGGATCGCTGGTGATTTTTTGATCAATGCCAGCCTGGTCAGCCGCCCGCCAAGGTGGCAACGTTACAATGACCGACCTTTTTCCAGACTGGAGCTGTCCATGTCCCGCCAGATCATCAACACCGCCAACGCCCCGGCCGCCATCGGCCCGTACTCGCAGGCCGTGCGCGCCGGCAACACCGTGTACTTCTCCGGCCAGATCCCGCTGGACCCGGCCACCGGTGAGATCGTCGCCGGCGACGTCACCGCGCAGGCCCGCCGCGCCTTCGACAACCTCAAGGCCGTGGCCGAGGAAGCCGGTGGCTCGCTGGACAAGATGGTGCGCCTGGGCCTGTACCTGACCGACCTGGGCGAGTTCGCCAAGGTCAACGCGGTCATGCAGGAATACTTCCAGGCCCCGTTCCCGGCCCGTTCGACCATCGAAGTGTCGGGCCTGCCGAAGGGCGCCGCGTTTGAAGTCGACGCGATCATGATCATCGACTGATCGATCATTGCCGTCGCGAGTGACCCCAGATGCCCGGCAGTGCCGGGCATCTGCGTGTCAGCCCTGGTGTTGGCGGGTCTCGCTGGGGGTGTGGCCAGTCCAACGCTTGAACGCGCGGCGGAACTCTCGCGCATCGTTGAAACCCAGCTGGTTGCCGACCGCTGCAATGCTCAGCTCCAGGTCCTGCAGCAGTTCCAGGGCCAGTTCGACGCGCAGCCGGTCGTGCACCTCGCTGAAGCTGGTTTCCTCATCGGCGAGCTGCCGGCGCAGGGTACGCTCGCTCAGGTGCAGTGCCTGGGCGACATCACTCATCTGCGGATTGTCGCGCAGTCGTGTGCGCAACAAGCGTTCCAGCACGGCCGTGGTTTCACCCCGCATCGACTGGGTTGCCAGCTGCGCACGGCATAGCGACAGGGCCTGCTGCGACGTCACCGGGTTGTAGCTGGCAAAAGGGAGCTGCATCCAGTGCCGCTCCACCACGATGGCATTGCGTGGCTGGTCGAAGCTGGGTTCGCAACGGAACATCGTGCGATAGGCATCCAGCTTGGCCGGGGCGGAATAGCCCAGCTCCAGTCGCACCGGACTGAAGGCATCACCGGCCAGCTCGCGCCCGAGCATGAGGATGCTGGAGAACATCTCCTCACACAGGAAGGGCAGCAGGTCATGCGCCTGCTCCGGCGCCGTGGCGACGATGGACAGGGTTTCGGCGGCGCTTTCATCCAGTGTCAGGTCCATCAGGGGACCAAGGTTGCGCTGGTAGTCCAGACCGATTTTCACCGCGTCGCCAAAGGTGCGTGCGGTCTTCATCGCCAGTCCCAGCAGGCCGAAGTTGCCTCCGTTCTGCGCGCCTCCCATGGCCAGCCCAGCGGCCTCGATAGGCAAGGTGGGCAGGGCACGGCGGATGACCTCATAGGCCTGTCGATAGGAAATGCGGGTGCGCGGGTCATTGAGCTGGTCGCTGCTCAGGTGCAGGCCCGCCAGCCAGTTTTCGGTATCCACGCCCAATTGGCTGCCCAATAACAACAGGCCGCTGAGCATGTTGGTTGGCACGTTGGCCACGGCCAGTCGGTCGCTGCCTGGATTCCTGCGTTGCATTCAAGCCCCTCCAGCTTGTCCGCTTTGCCCCCCCAAGTATGCCGTTCTTGCCCTTCGCGTGAACACTGCCTGAAGGCCAGACTGCGCCCAACATCTGCCGGCGTATGGGAGTGGGTCATGCAGCGCAGCCTTACCTGGGCGGTTTCCGCCACCTTGCTCGTGCTGGCCAGTGGCTGCCAGCAGCAGGCCGAACCGGGCCCGACGGTGGCCGCTGCCGACGGGGCATTCGCGGCCACGCTGCAGGAGCGGCTGCTCGATGCCAAGCCTGGCGACGTGATCCAGATACCGGCCGGCCGCCACCAGTTCGAGCGCAGCCTGAGTCTGCGCGCCGATGGCGTGACCATCCGTGGCGCCGGCATGGACCAGACCGTGCTCAGCTTCAAGGGGCAGAAGGCCGGTGCGGAAGGGCTGCTGGTAAACGGCGACAACTTCACCATCGAGAACCTCACCATCGAGGACTCCAAGGGCGACGGGCTGAAGATCAGCGAGTCGGAGAACATCACCATCCGGGGCGTAAAGGTGCAGTGGACCGGCGGCCCCAGTACCAAAAATGGCGCCTATGGCATCTACCCGGTGCTGACAAAAAATGTGCTGATCGAGAACACCATTTCCATCGGCGCCTCCGATGCCGGCATCTATGTTGGCCAGTCCGACGGAGTGATCGTGCGCAACAGCCGCGCCGAGCAGAACGTTGCCGGCATAGAGGTCGAGAACACCCGCAACGCTGATGTGTATGACAACGTCGCCACTGGCAATACCGGCGGCATCCTGGTGTTCAACATGCCGGGCCTGTCGCAGCAGGGCGGCAATATCCGCGTGTTCAACAACAAGGTCATCGCCAACAATCACGCCAACTTCGGTGCCAAGGGCACGCCGGTGGCCAGCGTGCCGGCCGGTTCGGGCATCGTCATCAACTCCAACGATGACATCGAGGTGTTCGACAACGAGGTGCGCGATAACGCCACCACCAACATCATCGTCTCCAGCGTGTATTCCACCGGTTACAAGGACAGCAGCGCCTCGCCCAATTTCGATCCATACCCGGAACGCATCTACATCCACAACAACACCTTGTCCGGCGGCGGTGACTCACCCGACGGACTGGATCTGAAGGCCTTGAAAGTGGCGATGTATGGCCTGACCGGCAACTTCCCGGACGTGCTTTGGGATGGTTATTACAACAAGGAGCGGGTGGTGGACGGGGTCAAGATGGGCCCGCAGATCTGCCTGCGCAACGTCAGTGGCGTGATCAACGCCGATGGTCCTGGCGGTTACAAGAACCCAAGCAAGGATGCCAAGCCATTTGAATGCGACCTGCCGCGCTTGCCGGCCATCGATCTGAAGCGTGGTTGAGGCTTGGGCATGCGCAATCTGATGGTGCGGGTGATCGTGCTGGTCGGCGCCTTGCTGATGCTGGTTGGCTGCGGCAAACCGGCTGCGGTGCATTTCTTCGAGCAGGGCCAGCCGGCGACGCTGGATGAGTGGCATGTGCTGCGCATCCGCGATGGCAAACTGACACTCAATGAAGGCGTCGTACCGTATGACTTGAACACGCCGCTGTTCAGCGATTACGCGCACAAGCTGCGCACGGTATGGATGCCGAAGGGGCAGGCCGCCGTCTACCAGCCCGAGCATGCCTTTGATTTTCCGGTGGGCACCATTCTCAGCAAGACCTTCTACTACCCGCTGCCGGCGAGCGGTGTAGCTGATGGGAAGTCGGTGGCGCGCACGCCGCCGTCGCAATCGTCATTGCACGAAGAGAGCCTGGACCTGTCCAAGGTGCGGCTGATCGAAACCCGGCTGCTGGTCCACCGCAAGGAAGGCTGGGTGGCCTTGCCTTATGTCTGGAATCAAGAGCAGGCCGCAGCGACCTTGCAGCGCACCGGCGCCAGTGTTGACCTGGAACTGGTGGCTGCCGACGGCTCACGCGAAGCCCTTGCCTACCAGGTGCCGGACCAGAACCAGTGCGGCGGTTGCCATATCACCGACAACCGTTCGCGCAAGCTGTTGCCGATCGGCCCCAAGGCGCGCAACCTCAATCGTGATTTCGACTACCTCGGCGGCCGCGACAACCAGCTCGCGCATCTGCTCAAACTTGGCTATCTGAAAGACCTGCCTGCACCAGCGCAGCTGCCGCGCGCGGCCGATGCCACTGATGCCTCAGCTCCGTTGGATGCGCGCGCACGCGCCTATCTGGACGTGAACTGCGGCCATTGCCATAGCCGCACCGGTCCGGCCATCACCTCCGGCCTGTGGCTGGATGCGCCTACCCAGGATCACCTGAAGCTGGGCATGTGCAAGCAACCCATCGCCGCGGGCAAGGGCACTGGCAATCGTCGCTATGGCATCCAGCCCGGTGATGCCGATGCCTCGATCATCGCCTACCGCATGGACAGCGATGATCCGGCGGTGATGATGCCCGAGGTTGGGCGGGCGGTGGTGCACAGTGAAGGCGTGACCCTGATCCGGGAATGGATCAACGCGCTGGAAACAAACTGCGACACGGCTGGCGAAGGCCAGCCCGGCAACACGGGCCCGCCGGCGGTCTGACGCCGGCATACACCTCACTGCGTGGGAGAGAACGCGATGCGAGTGAAGCAACGGAATCTGGTAGTCGGACTGCAGCGGGCCATGGCCGGGCTGATGGTGGTGGGGGCAGTTGCCCCGGCAATGGCACAGTCGGCGACGGAGGATGCTGCCACCACGCTTGATCGCATCACCGTCACCGCGCAGAGCCGGCAGCAGGAAATACAGGATGTACCAATCGCACTGCAGGTAGTCGATCAGAACCTGCTCAACGACGTGGCCGCCGAGAATCTTGGCGACATCGATTCGCTGGTGCCGGGATTGGTGATCAGCGCGGTGCAGCCGACCCAGCCCTCGTTCCGGCTGCGCGGCGTCGAGACCGACGACTTCGGCATTGGTACCGATCCGGCGGTAGGCATCTTCGTTGACGGCGTCTACGGCGGGCGAGGTGGCGGCGTGCTGCTGCCCTTCGTCGATGTGGAACGTATCGAAGTGCTGAAGGGGCCGCAGGGCACCTTGTTCGGCCGCAACACCGCTGCCGGTGCGATCTCGCTGGTGACCCGGCGCCCGCAGGCGGAAACGGAGGCGCGTGCCACCGTGCGCGTGGGCAACTACGGCAAGAAGTACGCCGATGCGATGTGGAACATTCCGACCGGCGACAACTCCGCGCTGCGCTTCAATGCATTGATCAACACCAGCGATGGCTGGTTCCAGGACGGCGCCACCGGCAAGGACCTGGGCGGCGAGAACGTCTGGGCCACGCGCGCGGCCTGGCAAAGCCGATTCGGTGACAACACCACCGCCTACATCACCTGGGACCACGAAAGCCTGGACCAGAACGGCCGGGTCACCACCGGCATCGTCCCGTTGCCGGCCTATCCGGCGCGCCCGCCAGTACCGGTAGACCCGGACGACTATCTGGACCCGCGCAAGATCAAGACCTATAGCGATGCCGACAATGCCGAATGGCGCACCTTCGATGGCGTCAGCCTGATCGTCGACCACGCGCTGTCCTGGGGCAATTTCACTTCCACCAGCTCCTGGCGCAAATACGACTCCACCAACCACACCGAGGAGGACGGCACCAACCGTTTCGACCTTTACGTGGATTCGGTCAATACCGAGAACAACGAGACGTTCTACCAGGAGTTCAAGTTCTCCGGCAGCAATGCACGCTTCGACTGGGTGGCCGGTGTCAGCTATTTCGACGAGGACGCGCGCCAGACCAGCGAGGTCAACACCAATACCCAGGCGGTGGACAACATAATCCGCAACATGGGGGTGGCCTATCAGCTGGGCATTCCCGATGGCAGCCTGTTCAACTTCACCTCGATGCTGGCGCAGATGAACGGCATTCCGATTTCGCTGGTTGGCGAGAAGTGGAACGAGCGCTTCAACAACACGCTGGGTACCACGTCCTATGCTGCTTTCGGTGACGTGATCTGGAAGGCCACCGATCGCCTCAACCTGACCTTCGGCCTGCGTTACACCCGCGACGAGAAGGATTTCACCTGGCTCAATACGCCGCGCAATGCGCCCGGTCTGGAGGCCAAGCTCGGTACCTTGGAAGCGCTGGGCTTCTTTCAGGCGCTGGCGGGCATGGGCATTCCGATCACCCGCGAGCTGCTGACCTTCGACATGGCCTTCATCGACCCGCCGGCCATGGTCAACAAGGGCAAGCAGGTGCGCGACAAGAAGAGCTGGAGTGACTGGAGCCCGCGCTTCGTCGTCGACTACCACCTCAACGACGACACCATGGTGTTCGGCTCGCTGGCCAAGGGCTACAAGGCCGGTGGTTTCAACGCGCTGCAGATCGGTCCGGCGTTCGAGAACGAGGATGTGTGGAACCTGGAAGTCGGCCTGAAGCAGAGCTTCGACCGCTTCTCCTACAACGTATCCGTCTTCCACTACCAGTACGACAACCGCCAGGCGATCCGCCTGATCGATCCGGATCCGAACAACCCGGTCGACATCCCGGTCTACGTGTTCGACACCAGCGATCTGGAAGCGACCGGCGTTGACTTCGATATGCGTTGGAAGGTTACCGACGGACTGACCCTGGATGCAGCCGCCGAGTGGATAGATTCCAAATACAAGAACTACGTGACACCGGAAGGTGTGGATCTGGACGGGGCACCGACCGGCGAGCCGCGCTTCACCGCCTCGGCCGGTGCGGTCTACGTCGCTGATCTTGGTGGCAATGGCCAGCTGCGCTTCTCGCTGCGCCACGCTTACCGCGGCGCCCAGCGCTGCAACGCAGGTTCCGACTTGCAGGGTGACTGCGGCATCAGCAAGGTGCTCAACATTGGCGAATCACAGCAGCGCACGGATGTCCGGGTCGGTTGGACCTCACCGCTGAAGCACTGGAACTGGGCGGTGTATGCCAACAACGTGTTCGACAAGCAGTACGTCCGTGGCCTCAACACCTATGGGCACGATCCCCTGGGCGTAGTCGGCGCGACCATCACCGACCCGCGTACCTACGGCCTGGAAATGACCGTGAAGTTCTAACGCTTGAAGCCCCTCTCCCTGCGGGAGAGGGGTTGGGGTGAGGGCAGTTCCTTGGAGCTGAGCCACGCTCGGCTGAGGCGCTACCGGGAAAGCCCCTGCCGAGCATGGCTCGGCACTACGGATTGCTTGAGGGCGCCAATCGACAAAGCAGCAGTAAAGCAACACTTGGGGAGTAGGAAACCCCGGCGTCCAAGCTCGCCGGGGTTTCTGTTTGCGGCACATGACGGCATCCTTATGCCATGTCTGCACGCCGTGACCTCACCACCCTCGATCTTTCCACCGAACCACTGAGCCGCCTGGCCGGGGTCGGGCCACGGGTGGCAGCCAAGCTGGAAGCACGCGGCCTGAGCACCTTGCAGGACCTCTGGCTGCACCTGCCGTTGCGCTACGAGGACCGCACCACGCTGCTGCCCATCCGCGCCCTGAAGGCCGGTATGGCCGCGCAGGTGGAGGGCAGGGTGGAGGCCGTGGAACGTGGATTCCGCTACCGGCCGGTGCTGCGGGTGGCAATCAGCGACGACTCCGGTGCCACCCTGGTACTGCGCTTCTTCCATTTCCGCGCCGCGCAGGTGTCGCAGTTCGCTGTTGGTCGCCGTCTGCGCGCCTATGGCACACCGCGCGCGGGCCAGAATGGGCTGGAGATCGTGCATCCCAGTTATCACCTGCTTGGCGACGGCGAAGATGCCGCGCTGGGCGCGGTGCTGGACCCGGTGTACCCGGCAGTGGAGGGCATTGGCCCGGCCAGCCTGCGCAAGTTGATCGGCCAGGCACTGGATCGCCTGCCTGATGCCGCGGCATTGGAATTGCTGCCGCCGGCCATGCTTGCCGGCATGGGTCTGCCGTCGTTGCGCGAGGCGATGCTGACCATGCATCGGCCACCCGCCGACGCCGATATAGGTGCCCTGGGTGCGGGCACGCATCCGGCGCAGCGGCGCTTGGCGATGGAAGAGCTGCTGGCCCACCACCTCAGCCTGCGCCGCCAGCGCATCGCCCTGCAGCAACACCGTGCGCCGTCATTGCGCGGCCAGGATGGCCTGGTCAAAGCGCTGCGCGGCGCCTTGCCGTTCAGACTGACCGGCGCACAGCAGCGCGTATTCGACGAAATCCGCAAGGATCTGGCCCGCGCCCATCCGATGCTGCGGCTGGTGCAGGGCGACGTCGGCTCGGGCAAGACCGTGGTCGCGGCCCTGGCCGCGATGTTGGCAGTGGAACGCGGCAAGCAGGTGGCGCTGGCTGCGCCCACCGAGTTGCTGGCCGAGCAGCACCTGACCAACCTGCGCGCATGGCTCGAGCCCTTGGGTGTCCGCGTTGCCTGGCTGGCCGGCAAGGTCACCGGCAAGGCCCGCGCCAAGGTGCTGGAAGATGTAGCCAGCGGCCATGCGCAGGTGGTGGTCGGTACCCACGCGCTGATGCAGGACAACGTGGTGTTCAACGATCTGGCGCTGGCCATCGTCGACGAGCAGCACCGCTTCGGCGTGCACCAGCGGCTTGCGCTGCGTGACAAGGGCGCCACGGCCGGGGTGGTGCCGCACCAACTGGTGATGACCGCCACGCCGATCCCGCGCACGCTGGCGATGGCGGCGTATTCGGATCTGGATGTATCGGCCATCGATGAACTGCCGCCCGGTCGCACGCCGGTGCAGACCATTGCCATCAGCGCCGAGCGTCGCCCGGAACTGGTCGAGCGCATCCGCATCGCCTGTCAACAGGGTCGGCAGGTGTACTGGGTGTGCACACTGATCGAGGAAAGCGAGGAAGACGCGGGCCCGGGCAACGCCCGCATGGATGCGCAGGCCGCGCAGACCACCTACGAAGCCTTGTCGGCCCAGTTGCCGGAACTGCGCATCGGGCTGGTGCACGGGCGCATGAAGGCGGCCGAGAAGCAGGCGGCAATGCGTGCCTTCAAGCAGGCGGAGACGGATCTGCTGGTCGCCACCACCGTGATCGAAGTCGGTGTCGACGTGCCCAATGCCTCGCTGATGATCATCGAGAACGCCGAACGCCTGGGCCTGGCGCAGCTGCACCAGTTGCGTGGACGCGTAGGGCGCGGCGCCACCGCATCGAGCTGCGTGCTGATGTACCAGGCGCCACTGTCGGCAATGGCGCGTGAGCGCCTGGAAACCATGCGGCTCACCTCAGATGGCTTTCTGATCGCGGAAAAGGACCTGGAACTGCGTGGTCCCGGCGAACTGCTGGGTACGCGGCAGACCGGTTTGGCTACTTTCCGCGTGGCCGATCTGGCCCGCGATGCCGGCCTGCTGCCGACCGTGCACGATCTTGCCGAGCGCCTGCTCAATGACGCGCCGGCGCTGGCCGACCGTATCGTCAACCGTTGGATTGGCGGTGCGGTGCGCTACGCAGCGGCCTGATTGCGTGCTTCCACTGTCATGGAGGCCGTGACAGACTCCATGGCCAACCAGAAGTGAAGCAGAAGATGAGCAAGAAGATACCGTTGCTGATTGATACTGATCCGGGCGTGGACGATGCGCTGGCACTGCTGATGGCCTTTGCCGATGAGCGCCACGACGTGGTCGCGTTGACGGTGGCGGCGGGCAATGTCGGCCTTGAGTACACCGTGCGCAACGCGCTGAAACTGTGCGAGGTCGCCGGCCGCGAAGACGTGCCGGTATTCGCCGGCACCGCCGACCCGTTGGTGTATCCGGCCGAGGATGCCGCGCACGTGCATGGCCGCGACGGCTTTGGTGATGTGGATCTGCCGTTGGCCGCGCGCAAGGTGGAAGCCGAGCATGCCGCGTTGGCGATCCTGCGCCTGTCGCACCAATATGCAGGCGAATTGCTGCTGGTCGCGCTGGGCCCGCTGACCAATATCGCGCTGGCGCTGAAGCTAGACCCCAGCCTGCCGCAGCGCGTGAAGCGCTTCGTGGTGATGGGCGGCGCGATCACCGGCCACGGCAACATCACCCCGGCCGCCGAGTTCAATATCGCCTTCGATCCGGAAGCGGCGCATATCGTTTTCACCGCGTTCCCGTTCATCGAAGTCGCCGATTGGGAGGCCACCATCGCCCATGGCTTGATGCATCGCGATGTCGAGCAATGGTTGGCCGCCGATACCGAGAAGGCACGCTTCTACGAGCTGATTTCACGCCAGACCCGGTTGTGGTCGGAAGACAGCCGCGGCGAGCGCTGGTACGCCGCCGATGCGCTGGCAATGGCCTGGGCATTGCAGCCGGAGGGTGGCACCGTGGTTGAACAGCGGCCGCTGTCGATCGAGTTGACCGGCGCCCGCACCCGTGGCGCCACCATCGTCGACTGGAACCGCCAGACCGGCGTGGCGGACAATACGGCCTTGTTGATCGGTTACGATCAGGCCCGTTTCGAGGCCCAGGTCCGGCGGGCGCTGGGCCAGTAAGCACCGGCCCAGCGGTTCAGTGAGCGCGACTTGCCTATCGTGGCGGGTCGTGCTTATAATGGCCGTCTTGACCACCAGCCCACACGGTGCGAGCCCATGAAGGCCGATATCCATCCCGATTACCACAACGTCGTTTTCCACGACGTGACCTCCGACTTCAAGTTCCTGACCCGTTCGACCATGTCCTCCAAGGAAACGGTCAAGTGGGAAGACGGCGAAGAATACCCGCTGATCAAGGTTGAAATTTCCTCGGCTTCGCACCCGTTCTACACGGGCAAGCACAAGGTTATCGACACCAGCGGCCGCATCGACAAGTTCCAGAAGCGCTACGCGCGCTAATCGAACTGTTGTTGCTGGACAGACAACGGCCGCGCCTTGCGCGGCCGTTGTTTTGTCTTGTCTGTCGTACGGCTGAACCCTTGCAGAATCGGGCGGTTGTGCGCATGCGACGCTGTGTCGCGGCGAAACTGCGCCTATAAGACTTTTGTCTTCGCAATCTGCAAATGCTGCTGTGCGATAATCGTCGGAACCGCAGTGGAAAACTGCGGAATTCCTTCACGCGCCTGCCCGTACCCCATTCGTCAGGACAGGCGCCTTCCACTTGAGGAGCGCACACTGTGTCCGATCTTGATCAGGTCACGCTCAACGCCGGCGACAAGTCGGTCGTTCTGCCTGTCGTCAAACCCGTACTGGGCAATAACTGTGTCGATATCTCGAAGCTGACCAAGGAAACCGGTCTCTTCACCTACGACTCGGGCTACACCGCCACCGCCAGCTGCAAGTCGGCCATCACCTACATCGATGGTGACAAGGGTGTGCTGCTGTACCGCGGCTATCCGATCGAGCAGCTGGCCGAGAAGTCCAGCTTCGTCGAAGTGGCCTACATGCTGATCAATGGCGAGCGTCCGGACGCTGGCCAGCTCAAGGCCTTCGAAGCCGAACTGAGCGCCGAAGCCGGTGTCGATGATTCGATCAACACGCTGATCGGCAGCTTCGCCAAGGATGCCCACCCGATGGCGATCCTGGCTGCCTCGATCGCGCAGCTGTCGGCCAAGTACCACGCCTCGCTGGACCTGGACGACGCCGAGCAGCGCCGCCAGGCTGCCGTGCGCCTGATCGCCAAGGTGCCGACCCTGTCGGCGCTGATCTACCGCCATGGCAAGGGCCTGCCGGCCAACAAGCCGGACACCTCGCTGGACTACGTCAGCCGCTTCCTGAAGCAGACCTTCGAGTCGGCCGATGGCAAGTACGATCTGAACAAGGACGTGGTCAAGGCGCTGGACCTGCTGTTCATCCTGCACGCCGACCATGAACAGAACGCCTCGACCTCGACCGTGCGTCTGGTCGGTTCCACCGGCGCCAACCCGTACGCATCGGTCGCCGCTGGCGTCACCGCGCTGTGGGGCCCGGCACACGGCGGCGCCAACGAAGCCGTGCTGAAGATGCTGGAAGAGATCGGTTCGGCCGACAACGTCGAATCGGCCGTGGTCAAGGCCAAGGACAAGACCTCGGGCTTCCGCCTGATGGGCTTCGGCCACCGCGTGTACAAGAACTTCGACCCGCGCGCCAAGGTGATCGGCGAGATGACCAAACAGGTGCTGGGTCAGCTGGGCGTGCAAGATCCGCTGCTGGACGTGGCCATCAAGCTGGAACAGGCCGCGCTGCAGGACGAGTACTTCGTTGCCCGCAAGCTGTACCCGAACGTCGACTTCTACAGCGGCATCATCTACAAGGCGCTGAACATCCCGACCGAGATGTTCACGGTCATGTTCGCGCTGGGCCGCACGGCTGGCTGGGTGTCGCATTGGCTGGAACAGCAGGTCGACCCGGAAATGAAGATCGGCCGTCCGCGCCAGGTCTACACCGGCCACGACGTACGCGACTACAAGTAATGGCCGTGGCGCAGCGATGCGCCGCTTCCATTACGGCAAAAACCCCGCCTTGGCGGGGTTTTTTTGTGCGCCACTCCCGCAGGCGCGGAGATGCCTGGTAGTGCCGAGCCACGCTTGGCAGGAGCTTCGCAGGTAAAGCCACTGCCGAGCATGGCTCGGCACTACGCTCCCTCCCTTTGCCGCGGGCAAGGGGAGGGTTGGGGAGGGGGGCTTTTGCGGCTTTTCGCGCATTGCCAGCGTCGCGGCTTACGCTGCTCCCGTAAACGCAGATAGATGTCCGGTAGTGCCGAGCCATGCTCGGCAGAGGCTTTGTCGGCATAGCCTCCCTGC
>NZ_JBRREA010000076.1:0-17851 GCF_056759975.1 Stenotrophomonas sp. STEN031 | reverse complement strand
CCCCCCCCCCCCCCCCCCCCCGGGCTGGTCGCGGGCGCGCGGGGGGGGGGGGGCGGGGCCCGCCCCCCGCGCGCGCGGCGGGCGGGCCCCCGCCCCCCCCCCCCCCCCCCCCCCCCCCCCCACTACCGTGGAGCCGGCTCAGCTGTACGCGTATTGGGTCTGAGCCACATGGCGCAGGCGCTGCAGGACGAAATCCGCCAATTCATGCGGGCTGTACTTGGCCACGAAGGCATTGGCGCCCACGCGTTCCACCATGGCGTTGTTGAACACGCCCGACAAGGAGGTATGCAGCAGCACATACAGGCCCGCCAACCCTGCATGGCGGCGGATTTCCGTCGTCAAGGTGTAGCCATCCATCGCCGGCATCTCGATGTCGGAAATGACCATGGCATAGCGCTCAGCCGGGTTCTCACCCGAGGCATGGATCTGCAGCAGGTGTTCCAATGCCTGCTTGCCGTCGGAGAGCAGGGTGGCGCTGACGCCCAACTGGTCCAGTACGCTGCGGATCTGCTGCCGTGCCACCCGCGAATCATCGACCACCAGGACCTGCATCGCCGGGGCATCGGCAGGCAGCGCCATCGACGGATCCAGCACCGCCTCGCTGCGTACCTGGGCAATATCGGCCAGTACGCTTTCCACGTCGATGACCTGGATCAGCTCACCCTGGAAGCGCGTAACGGCGGTCAAATACGTCGATTCGGCGCCCAACTCCGGCGGTGGGTGGATATCTTCCACCGCAATGTTGACGATGCGCTCAACCCCGCTGACCAGAAATCCCTGCACCGAACGGTTGAACTCGGTTACCACCAGATAGCCTGGCGAGGTGTCTGCCTCAGGCTCGCGTTCGGGGTGGCCAATGGCCAGGCCAAGGTCCAGCACCGGCACCGAGCGGCCACGGACGTCGGCGACACCGGCAAACTGGGTTGGCAAGCCTGGCACCTGGAACAATGCCGGGCGCCGCAGCACCTCCTGCACCTTGAAGACATTCACGCCAAAAAGCTGACGGCCGCCGAGGCGGAACAGCAGCAGTGCGAGGCGGTTGTGGCCGGCCAGCCGGGTGCGCTGGTCAATTCGGTTGAGCAGGTCTTGTGACATGTGTGCTGTATCGGCGGCAAGGTATGACAACTTGAGCGCCGGTCTTGACGGGAGTTGGCACGGCACTTGCACCGAAGCCTGTCGAATCAATCCTGGACCGGGCGGCCGCTGCCGATGCGCTTACTCCTTTATATCTGCCTGTTGTTGCCGTCACTGGCCGGAGCCACCACTTTCCAGTCGGTGGAGTCCATCCGTGCAGCTGCCCTGGCTACCTTGGGGGAAGGGGAGAGTGGCGAGGCCAATCTCGACGCGAACCTGCGCCTGCCCGCCTGCACGCAGGCGCTGCAGGCCAGGGTCACCGCCAACACCACGGTGGAAGTGGCCTGTCCGCAAGCCGGTGGCTGGCGCCTGTTCGTACCGGTGAAGGTGCGGCGTGAACAGCAGGTGCTGGTGCTGGCCCGTGGCGTGGCCGCTGGAGAAACGCTGGCGGCTGCCGATATAAGTACGGTCAAACGCGATACGGCGCGCTTGGCCGGTGCGGTACTGTTGAAGCCGGAGGCAGCAGTGGGCAGGGTGGCCCGACGCGCATTGAGCGCGGGCAGCCTGCTGTCGGCGACTGATCTGGTGGCACCGCGCACGGTGCGTCGTGGCGACAATGTCGCCCTGGTGTCCCGTCGCGGCGGGGTCGAGGTGCGGATGGCCGGCAAGGCGCTGGGGGACGCCGGTGAAGGCGAGCGGGTCTCCGTCGAGAACCTGTCTTCACGCCGGGTAATGCAAGGTGTCGCCACCCCCGGCGGCGATGTGCTGGTAAGCCGATAAATTGCTAAAGAACTGCCCGAAGCGGCCGTTATCGTTTTTGAACCGAATCAGGACTCCATCACATGAGCCAGAAAATCGACGGTGGTATTGCAGCCGCAGCGCAACTGCGCAGTGTGGCCGTCAACACCAAAGTGGCCGCAGCAGGCGATGCCAAGCCCAAGCCGGTTGAGGCAGCCGACAGCGTGCGCCTGACCGGAGAGGCCACCCAGCTGCAGGCGGTACAGCGCGAGCTGAGCGCCGCTCCGGCCATTGACCAGGCACGCGTACAAGCCGTGCGCGAGGCGCTGGAGAACGGCAGTTACAAGATCAACCCCGACGCCATCGCGACGCGCATGCTGGGCCTGGACCGGCAGTTGCAGGGATGAACCTCACCATGGGCGACCCGTTGCAGCGTTTGAGCGAAGCGCTGGACCGCGAACAGCGCGCCTTGGCCGAGCACGATGTGGCGGCCCTGGTTGCCGCCACCGGCAGGAAGCTGGACGCCCTGCGCGAACTGGAGCGGCAGCCGCCGCTGCATGAGGCCGAAAAGCTCAAGGAGCTGGCCGAACGCAACCACGCCAACGGGGTATTGCTGGCGCGACGCCGGCGCGAGGTCAACTGGGCCCTGCGACAACTGGGCCGCAGCGAGAGCGCGCCCGCTTACGACGCCAAGGGGCAGGCGCAGACCGTACACGCACGGCGGCCACTCGCCGTCGCCTGACCCAGCAGGTATCGCGCCTTGGGGGCGCGATGGGATACCCACATCCGGCTATAGTGGCGGTCTGTCCTCGTTTGCACCGACCGCCGTGACCCAGACCGATAGCAGCCTCCTCACGCCACCGCCCTCGGCGTCCACCTTGCGAGCCCTGGGCGAACGCGTCCAGCACGGGATGCTGGTGTTCAGCGGCAAGTTTGAAGTCAGCATCGCCAACGGCCTGGTACGTGAATTGTTTGGCGTGGATGGAGCAGGCAGTGCCGACCTTGGCCGCCAGCTCGAGGCCTTGTTGCCGCCGTTCGCGCTGTCGCAGGCCCGCGATTCGGGTAGCTGGATCGGCAGCCTGCCGATCGGCGAGCGCGTCATCACCCTGCATCTGCATCATCACAGCGATGCCGCTGGCGAAGCCTTCCTGGCGTTGTTCCAGCATATCGACGGCCCGGAAGACTACGAGCGCGAATTGCAGCAGCGCCACGCCGAGCTGCGCCAGGCCTATCTGCGGCTGAATGGTACCCAGGAAAAACTGCTGCAGTCGGAAAAGATGGCCTCCATCGGCCAGCTCGCTGCCGGCGTCGCGCACGAGATCAACAACCCGATCGGCTACGTCCACTCCAACCTGGGCAGCCTGCAGGAGTACCTGCGCAGCCTGTTCACCGTGATCGAGGCTTACGAGCGTGCCTTGCGCGCGCCCGACCCGAAGGCATTGATCCCTGAGATCGACGACATCCGTGATCGTCTGGATATCGATTTCATCAGCCGCGACCTGCCGCAGCTGATGGCGGAATCACGCGAGGGTATCGAGCGGGTAACCCGCATCGTGCGCGACCTCAAGGACTTCTCGTACTCCGGCCGCGATGAATCATGGAAGCTGGTCGATCTGCACGCCGGCCTCGAATCGACCATCAACATCATCTGGAACGAGCTCAAGTACAAGGTCACGCTGGAACGCCGTTATGGCGAACTGCCGATGATCGAATGCCTGCCCTCCGAGCTCAACCAGGTCTATATGAACCTGCTGCTCAACGCCGGCCATGCCATCGCCGAACGCGGCAACATCGTGGTCAGCACCGGCGTCAGTGGCGACGAGGTCTGGGTCGAGTTCAAGGACAACGGTGCAGGCATCTCGCCGGAACTGCGCCAGCGCATCTTCGATCCGTTCTTTACCACCAAGCCGGTGGGCAGCGGCACCGGGCTGGGCCTGTCGATCTCCTACGGCATCATCAACAAGCATCACGGTCGCATCGACCTGGACAGCACCGTAGGCGAGGGTTCCTGCTTCCGCATCGTGCTGCCGATCCGCCAGCCGAAATAGGCGGATGGGTGCTGCCGAATTGTTGGATTGCAGGATTGTGGGAGCAGCGTAAGCCGCGAAGCTGATGCCGTGTCAGTCCTCGCCTATCTGCGAACGCAGAAGTGCATCGTGCAGTTGCAACCAGTGCATCGGGGTTTGGCCATCAGCGGCCTCGCGGCTTACGCCGCTCCCACAACAGCTGCAACGATCTGGCCCAACCCTACGAAGCGCCCACACCCTGTTTCTCATCATGGGTGCGGAAGGCCTGACGGATGTGTTCACGCAGGTCGTCGTCGTTCCAGGGTTTGGTCAGGAAGCGATAGATCGCGCCACGGTTGATCGCGTCGGTAACCGTGTTCAGGTCGGTATAGCCGGACAGCACCAAGCGGATCGTATCCGGGTACAACATCTTCACCCGGCCCAGGAATTCAGTGCCGCTCATGTCGCTCATGCGCTGGTCGGACAGGATCACCTGCACGTCATTGATCGCCAGCAGATCGAAGGCATCACGCACATTGCCGGCGGCCAGGATCCGATAGCCGTCGCGGCGGAACAGGCGCACCAGTGAGCGCAGCACGTTCTCCTCGTCGTCGAGCAGCAACAAGGTGCGATCCGGGCGGGTTTCGGCAAACGCCTCCGGGCGCAGGTAGCGCCGGCGCAAGGTCATGCCGGCAGCATCGGCCGACATCGGCTCGCCGAACAGATACCCCTGGAAGACATCGCAGTCATTGCGCCGCAGGAAGCCCAGCTGTGCCTGCGATTCCACGCCATTGGCGATCACCGTCATGCCCAGCTGATGGCCCATGGCGATGATGGCGCGGCTGATGGCCGCCTCGCGGTTGGCGGCCGGCGCGCTCTTGATGAAGCTGCGGTCGATCTTGAGCTTGTCCACCGGGTAGCGAACCAATGCGCTGAGGCTGGAGTCACCGGTGCCGAAGTTGTCCAGGCACAGGCTGATGCCTTCGTTACGCAGGTTGGCCAACGTCTCATGGACGAAGTTGACGTTGTTGGTCAGGGCGCTTTCGTTGATTTCCAGCGTCAACATCCGCGCGGGGACGCCAATTGACTGCAGCATGGCCATCACTTCGGTGAAGAAGTTCGGGCGCAACAGCTGCAGGGTCGATACATTGACCGCGACGTTGAAGTCCTCGAATCCCTGGTCGCGCCACACCTTGGCCTGGCGCAAGGTCATTTCCAGCACCCAGGCGCCAATCTGCACGATGATGCCCAGGCGCTCGGCGGTGCGCATGAAGCGTTCCGGCACCAGCATGCCCAGGGTGGGCGATTGCCAGCGCAACAGCGCCTCCATGCCCATCACGTGGCCATCGCGGGCGCTGACCAGCGGCTGGTAGCGCAGGCGCAGCTCGCCGTTGTCGATGGCATCCACCAACTGGCGCGAGATGATGCTTTCGCTGTGGGCGCTGCTGGGCTTGTGCAGCACATGCACATGCACCGAGTTTCCCCCTTCGCGGCCGGCCTGGTGCAGTGCGTCCTCGGCAAGATCCAGCACACCGGTGGCCGTGTTGGCGTGTTCCGGGCAAAGGCTGACGCCGATCTTGGCAGTCAGGAACAGGGTGTAGGGCAGTACCGAGAGCGGAAGCTCGATCTGCTGGCGGATCTGTTCTGCCAGGTCTTCGGGCGAAGGCGTCTGGGTGCTGCGGGGCACCGCGATCAGGAACTCGTCGCTGCCGTGCCGCCATAGCCTGCCGCGATCGCCGAGGAAGCCCCGCAGGCGTTCGGCAATCAGTACCAATGCCTGGTCACCGACCTCGGCGCTCATATTCTCGTTGACCGAGGCAAAGTGGTCGATATCCAGATGCAACAGCATCAGCGAGGTGCCGGTGCGATTGGCGGCATCCACCAGGGTGGCCAGTTCCGGGTTGCCGGCACCCAGCCGGGCTGGGCGCGCGTCGCCGCGATCACCAAGCGAAGAGGGAGTGGCGTTCCACATCGGGCGGGGTCCTTGCGGGGTCACTGTGCGGCCATTGCGTAGGGTAGGCGCAGGTCAATACGGGTGCCTGCTCCCGGCGCGGTCTCGATGTGCAGGCTGCCGCCGGCACTCTGTGCACGTTCGCGCATCACGATCATGCCCAGTCCACGCGGGCCGGCGGGATCAAAGCCCTCGCCATCGTCCACCACCTGCAGGTGAAGGTCGCCGTTGCTGCCGTCGCGCAGCGACAGTGACACCTGGCTGGCACTGGCGTGGCGCAGCGCGTTGGTCAGGCTTTCCTGGGCAATCCGGAAGCAGGCCTGTTCCACTTCGTTGCTGGGCCGGCGGGGGAGGGCGTCCACATCCAGCAACAGCTCGACCTCGGTGGAGCGGAACAGCAGGCCGGCCTGCCAGCGCAAGGCAGCCTCCAGGCCCAGCGCGTCCAGTTGCGGGGGGCGCAGCAGCATCGAGAGGTTGCGCAGCTTGATCACCGTACTGTCCGCCAGTTCGATGATCTGGTCGATATCGTCCTGCCGCCGTGGCTTGCTGTCTTCGTCGCGTGCGGCACAGGCCGCCAGTTTCATCGCGGTGATGGCCTGGCCGATATCATCGTGCAGATCACGCGAGATCGAGCGCCGCTCATCTTCCTGCAAGGAGAACAGGCGGCCTGCCATGGCCTGCAACTCGCTGTTGCTGGCCGCCAGCGCAGCCCGGCCATGCTCCAGCTCGCTCAGGTCGCGGATGACGAAAAGTTGACATGTCTTGCCGGCGTGCAACAGCTGCTGGGTGATCACCATGGCATGGAAGGGCTCGCCCCCCGATCGACGCAGTTGGACCGGCAACTCGCCATTGTGCGTAGGCGTTGCGTGCGTACGCAAGCTGATCAGCAGTTGTGCCGCCGTATCGCTGCGGCCGTCAGCGATGCCCAGGATGCTGCTTGCTGCGGCATTGGCATATAGAACGGTGTTGCCTTCGGCAATCATCACCCCATCCGGGAGTAGTTCCGCCAGTTGCTGCAAACCATCAGGCCGCCGCTGCCGGGCCTCTGTCAATGATCGCGTCGCGCGAAGGCGCCAGCACAGCAGAGCAAGCGTCCCGCAAAGCGCGATAGCGATGGCCATCACACTTTTCCCCTGCCAGCTGGAAAAATCAACCGCGATCACAAGCAAGGTCAGCAGGGCTATCGTCAGCAAACCCGCCAGTGCCTGCAACCAGAACGTGCCTGCGCGCCGCCGCAGGGGTACGCCGGACACGGAGGGAACGGAAGTTGCCGGATCGGCTCGCATACTGGGAGGAGGTTTCGGACAAGCGTCGCCCAAGTTTAACGGCTTGTGCACATGGCGGGCGACGAAGTGCTCAATTCTGCCGAGTTGGTGCCGTTATCGAATGGGTACCCGGTTTGTCGGGCTTGGAGATAGAACGCGTGGATCGCGGCGTCATAGCTAGCCTGCTTCGTCATCCGTTGAATGCGGCCGTCGTGCTGTTGGACACGGACGGACAACCTTTGGCCGCCAATGGCATGGCCAGGGAGCTGGGCCTGCCCGAACGTCTGTCACGTTACTGCCCGCAGTTGGCGGGCATCCGCCAGCGACTGGCCGAACAGGACGCGGTCGCCTGCCCGCTGCCCGGGGACGGCCATCGACTCGAGGGCTGGCTCAGCGCGGTGCAATCGCCGTCGGCGGCTCCTCTGGGCTATCTGTATTCGGTGGCCAGTGACACCGAGGCCCGCAACGCACGTTGGGCAATGGCGATGGAATCTGCAGGTCACAGTTTGTGGGACTGAGACATCGTCAGCGATGCCGTCATCCGTACCAGTGCCACCCCGGCTGGCAACGTCGATCCGCCCGACATTGGGCTATTGGATGAAGTACATCCCGAAGATCAGCTGCAGCTGCGCCAGGCGATTGCAGCACATCTGCACGATCCACAGACCCCGTTTGCGTGTCAGTTCCGCCTGCGCCAGACCGATGGCAGTTGGCATTGGGTACTGGATCGGGGGCAGGTGATTGCACGCGCGGCCGACGGCCAACCGTTGCGGATGGTCGGCACCTATACCGACATCCAGCAGCAGAAATCGCTGGAGGACGAGCTGCGCTCGCAGCAGGCCCTGCTGCGACGGGCACAACGCGTCGCTGGCATGGGCAGTTGGGTGTGGGAGCCGCAGCGTAATCGCGTGCAGTGGTCCGAGGAGTTCGCCGCCGCCATCGGCTGGAGCAACACCACGTTACCGAGCGGGCGGCAATGGTTGCGCAACCTGTCCAGCGATGCCCGCACGCATCTGTTCTGCAGTTGGCGGCGCCTGCTGGATGAGGCCAAGGGCGGCAGCTTTGACATCACCTGGGGCCGTGACCCGGTCACCCAGCAACAGCTGCGCATCTGGGTGGAGCTGGATTACGACGCTACCGGCGCCCTGCACAGGGTGCTGGGTCAGGTGCAGAACATCAGCAATCAGCGTCGTACAGACGCGCTGATCCGCTGGCGCACCGAGTTGTTGAACCGGGTGTCGGCGCTGGGCCGCATCGGCGGCTGCGAGATCGAGGTCAGCACCCGTGCCATGCAATGGACCGAGGAGTGTTACCGCATCCATGGCCTGCGCAAGGAGCCGGTAACCCTGGATCAGGCGCTGGATCTGTACATTCCAGATTCGCGTGACAGCTTTGAAGCCGCGTTGTCGCGCATCGCCGAGGGCGGGCTTCCGGAACAGCTGGACCTGTGCTTTTACCGCCCCTCCGGGCAACGGGTGTGGGTGCAGGTGCTGATCGAATTGGATCAGCGCGACGGCCTGCCGGAACGCTACGTGGTGTTGTTCCGCGACATCACCCGCGAACGCGAGGCCGATGAACGCCTGGAACTGCTTGCACACTACGACCTGCTGACCGGCCTGCCCAATCGCATGTTGCTGCGTGAGCAAGGCTCCGAGGCGATCATCGAGGCGCGTGAGCGCGGTGCAGTCCTGGCAATGCTGTTCATCGACCTGGACGGCTTCAAGAGCATCAACGATACCTTCGGTCACGCTACCGGCGATATGTTGCTGAAAGCCGCTGCGGCACGCCTGCACCAGAATCTGCGCACCGCCGACCTGTTCGCCCGTTTCAATGGCGACGAGTTCATCGTGATCCTGCGCAACCTGGTGGAACCGGACGATGCAGGGCATGTGGCACGCAAGTTGATTGCCTCGCTGGCCGAGCCGCTATACCGCGAGGACGTCACCTTGAAGGTCGGCGCCAGCGTGGGTATCGCCCTGCTCGATGAGGGTCGCAACGACTTCGACAGCCTGCTGCGTGCTGCCGATGCCGCCATGCATGCCGCCAAGGAGGCCGGGCGCAACACCTACCAGTACTACAGCCAGGACGCACTGGCCCGTACCCAGCGTCGGGTTGAAATTGAACATGCCCTGCATGGTGCGGTCGAGCGCGACGAGTTCAGCCTAGTCTATCAGCCACTGGTGCATGCCAATGGCGATGCCACGCCTTCGATCGAGGCCTTGTTGCGCTGGAACAGTGGCAAGATCGGTTCCTGCAGCCCGGCCGAGTTCATTCCAATTGCCGAGAAATGTGGCGAAATCATCCATATCGGCGACTGGGTGCTGCAGGAAGTCTGCCGGCAGGCTGCGGTATGGCAGCAGGCAGGGCTGAAGTTCGAGCGTATCGCGGTCAATGTCTCGGCATTGCAGCTGCGGGACCGTGGTTTCGCCGAACGTGTTGTCAGTATCTGCCAGCAATCAGGCTGGCCAGCGCAGCGCCTCGAACTGGAGCTGACCGAGTCGGCGCTGATCCGCGACACCGACGCACTGCGGCAGTGCTTCGATGTTTTCGAGCAACATGGCATCCCGCTCGCGGTGGATGACTTCGGCACGGGCTTCTCCAACCTGCATTACCTCAATCGTTTTCCTGTGCAGCGGCTGAAGATCGACCGCAGCTTCGTGCAAGGCATGCTGCACGACGCCGGCACCGCCGAGGTTACCCAGGCCATCGTGCATCTGGGCCATGCCTTGGGCATGCGTGTGGTTGCTGAAGGTGTCGAGACCCCGGCAGAGGCGGCCATGCTGATCCAGCAGGGCTGTGATGAGCTGCAAGGCTATCTGTTCTCGCGGCCGTTGCGGCCGCGTGAAATGGTGCAATGGCTGCGCAGCGGCCCCACCGAACTGCTTGAACTGCCGAACATCACCGCGATGACGACGATCAGCGCAACCCACTGACCGACAGCAAGAACGAATACAAGCCCGGCTGCCTGATCCGCAGCCGGGCTTTTTTCGTCCTGGGGGCGCGGCGCAAGCCGCGACGCTGGTGTTCTCACAGACCTTGTTCTGGTGATGTCCGTGCGTCGCTGTTTTCGCTGCTCCTGCAAAACAGCTGCGCTGTGCGAGGACATGTGACCCAATAGCGGCTGCACAACATCAACTCTCGGCTGCTTCTGCCCTCACCGAGCCAGGTTGCTCATTGGATGTGGGAGCGGCGTAAGCCGCGAAACTGGTGTTGCTGGGAGGCCTTGATCTGATGATGTGCGTGCTTCGCGGCTTAGGCCGCTCCCACAAGAAAGGCATTGTGCTTGCACGCATGTTGACCGGCTGGGGGGGGTGTTTCAGGGGACAGACAGGTCCCAATCGATGCTGGATGTCAGCCAGTCGGCTTTTTCTGCACCCGCAGGATTTCCCTCGCCATCGCGGCGTGCACGCAAGGCCACTATTTCCTGCTGCGCGCTGTCCTCGAGCTGAGCGAGTTGCGCGCGGCGGTTCAGCGCCGGGCCGCTGACCGGGGCGACTGGCGGCATGGTGGCGGCCAGCTGCGATGCTGGCTCCGGATTCGTGTCGGCAGGGGGGCGCTGGTTGAGCATCTATCAATGTGGACGAGGCAACAGCAAAGCCCCGGTCGAAGACCGGGGCTTGCATGCAAAACGGGAGCAGGCTGGAATCAGAACAATTCCACCGTGCCTGCGCCCATGCTCTGCTGGGAAACCGGCTTGTGCGGCGGACGCTCCCATTCCACGCGCATTTCGCGCAGACGGCTGCCGGTACGCTGCAGCGCACTGACCATCTCGCCGTCGAACACGCCGCCATTGCGGTGCAACAGTTCCTGCAGGGCGACCGCTTCACGGTTGATCGCGCCCAGGCGGTCCAGGTGGGTATGCACGCCGCCCAGCGCCTGGGTGGCGATGTCCTCGAACTGCAGGGCGCGCACGGCTTCGGCGACACTGCCGTCGATGGCGCGGCCGCACTCGGAGATCTCACGCATGCCATCGCCCAGCGAGGCATTGATGGCGGCCACGCTGTCCAGCATCGAGGCGGCTTCCAGGCGCGCCTCACGGGAGCGGTCCATGTCGCGCGACGCCATATGGGTGACGGTTTCACGCACCTTGGCGATCGCGTCCTTGGAACTGTGGGCCAGCTTGCGGATCTGCTCGTTGAAGGTGGTGGAACGTTCGGAGAGGTTGCGCACCTCGTCGGCCACCACCGCAAAGCCACGACCGGCCTCACCGGCACGCGCCGCTTCGATGGCCGCATTCAGGGCCAGCAGGTTGGTCTGGTCGGCAATCGACTTGACGTCTTCGAGCAGGGCAAAGATGCCGTCCAGGTGCTGTGCCATCTGGTCGATGTGCTGCACGGTATTGCTGCTCTGGCCGCTGACCTGCTCAAGTGCTTCCACCAGCTGTTCCATCTGGTGGCTGGCGTTCTGGGCGAAGCGGGCAACATCGACACCGCCGCCACCTTCATCGCCGGCACGGTCAACGATGCGGGCCAGCGCCTGGCTCTGCTGGCGCGACTTGCGGCTCATCGCATCAAAGCTGCCGCCCAGGCCGCCGACCGCCTGCCGGATCAGCTCGCGGGCGCGCTCGATCTCGCTGCGCGAGCCGTCGATCTCGTTGCTGACGAAGTTGCGCAGCTCGTTGAGCAACTGGTCCTGCTCTTTCAGCACCTTGGCATGTTCGGGCGAGCGCTGGGCTTGCGAATGCACGCTCCACCAGGCAAACACCAGCCAGCTCAACACCATGGTGGTCAGGATCGCCCACAGGGCCGCCGAGGGCCAGGACAGGGCAGCAGCAACCACGACCAGAAGGGTGAGGACCAGTGGGGCTGCCAAACGGATTGCAATACGTGAATACATGGACGTTCTCGGGAGAGTCACGAATGCAGTATCGGCAGTGGGCAGGGGGTCTTTAGCCCTGCTGGCGCGAATCCCCGGAGGTTTTGCGACGTAGCCCGCAACCATGGCGGCTGCGGGCGTCGCCATTCAGCGCAGGCGGCGCTCGATGGCTTCGAGCATGGCCTTGCGTGAGAACAGGAAATCCCAGTACGCGCCACCCAGCTGTCGCCATAGCACCGCCGAACGCACCGCTGCCAGCAGCAGGGCACGGATCTCCGACACCACCATCGCCTGGCCCAGGTAGTGCGGGTTGCCCTGCACCATGATCTTGGGCTTGAGTTGGCTGATGGTCTCCGCATACAGCGCGCCCATCGCATTGAGCACGTCCGGGTGGCAGCTGTCGCCGCGCTCACGGGCGATGCTGGCAGCACGCTCGATGCCGGCCTCCACCTTGTCGATCGTGGCGCCTTCGCGCACGAAACGGCGTTCCAGCTGCATCACCGACAGGGCAAGCCGCGGCAGCAGGTCGTCCTTGCCCTGGTTGCGGAAGTAGTCACGCAGCAGGCGCAGGCCGGGCTCGACCTGGGTTGCACTGCCATAGACCGCGGCAGGCGAGCTGGCATCAATACGCATTACGCTGTCCATCGCGGTGCGCACCACGGCGCTCTCCGAATGGCCGGTTTCTGCGATGCGGCGTACCTGCTGCAAGGCCTGGGCGATGCCAGCCAGGGCAAGTACACGGTCATCGATGGAAAAGGTCATGGTCATCTCTCAAGGGGAAACAGGGGCGCCCAGGCGGCGCTCCAAAGGTGCATCGGTCGCAGCGATCACTGCACCACCCAGGCACTCCATGCCGTCGTAGAGCACCAGCGATTGGCCGGGGGTGACGGCGCGTTGCGGGCGCGCGAAATGCACATCCAACGTGCCGTCATCGCGCACCTTTACGGTGCAGGCTTCGTCCGGTTGGCGGTAGCGGGTCTGCGCGGTGCAGGCGAATTCCCGGGCGGGCGGGGTACCGGCGATCCAATGCATGGTCTCACTGCGCAGCCAGTTGGACTGCAACCAGGGGCTGTCATGCCCCTGGTCAACGTACAGGATGTTGCGTGCCACGTCCTTGCCAACCACGAACCACGGCGCGGCTGGGCGCCCACGCACGCCGCCGATGTTCAGGCCCTCGCGCTGGCCCAGGGTGAAATAGAACACGCCGGGATGGCGGGCGATGACCTGCCCATCGGGGTCGTGGATTTCGCCCTCGCGGGCGGGCAGGTACTGGCCCAGGAACTCACGGAAGTCACGCTCACCAATGAAGCAGATGCCAGTGGAATCCTTCTTGGCATGCGTGGGCAGTCCCGCCTCGCGGGCAATATGCCGCAGCTCGCTCTTTTCCATGTGCCCGATCGGGAACAATGTCGCTGCCAGCTGGGTCTGGCCCAGCTGGTGCAGGAAGTAGCTCTGGTCCTTGCCGCGGTCGGCGCCGCGCAGCAGCCGCCAGCGGCCGCCGGAGTGGTCGACCTGGGCATAGTGGCCGGTAGCGATACGCTCGGCGCCCAGCTCACGGGCCGCGTCCAGGAAGTGCTTGAACTTCACTTCGCGGTTGCACAGCACGTCCGGGTTGGGTGTGCGGCCGGCAGCATATTCGGCGAGGAAGTGCTCGAACACCCCTTGCCAGTATTCGCTGGAGAAATCGCGGAAATGGAACGGAATGTCCAGCCTGCCGCAGACCGCGACCGCATCACGGCGATCATCCTCGGCACGGCAATGGCCGCTGCCATCGTCGGCCCAGTTCTGCATGAACAGACCGGCCACATCCAGGCCTTGCTGGACCAGGGTGAGCGCGGCCACCGACGAATCCACGCCGCCGGAAACGCCGACCACGATCTTTGGAGTACTCACGGTGCCACCTGTCGCACGATCGAAAGCGGGTAGCGCTGGCCAGCCAGCCAATCGGAAATCGTATGCCAGACCAGCGGGCTACGCAGCCTTGCCATCTCGGCCTGCAGGGCCACCGGGCTCATCCACAGTGCCTGCACGATGCCGGTGTCCAGCGCCTGCAGCGGGTGGTGCTGCTGTGGCTCGGCGGCAAAGGCAAAGCGCAGGAACGGCGTGCCGTCAGCCGCCGTCCATTGGTAACTGCCAATGAAACCGGTCAGGCGCACGTCCCAGCCGGTCTCCTCGCGGGTTTCGCGTACAGCCGCCTCGAGCAGGCTCTCACCCGGCTCGAGGTGGCCAGCCGGCTGGTTCAATACCCGCCGGCCGTTCTTTTCTTCCTCTACCAGCAGCAGTTGCCCTGCGCGGGAGACCACGGTGGCCACGGTTACATGTGGCGCCCATCGCTGGGACTGCAATGCATTCACGCTCAGTACTCGTCCTTGGACGTCATTTCCAGTTCGATCGCATCGGCGCTCTTGGCGGCAGCGTCGATGGCGTCGGACAACACCTCGGAACTGGCATCGGCATCGATCTTGACCACGAACATGGCAACCTCACCCTGCTTTACCCAGCCGCCCAGCTTGGAGTCGTTGGAATCCTCCAGCAGACGGTTGGCAACCAGCGCCGGGAACTGCGGGCCGGAGGACTTGTAACCCGGCGACCAGATTTCACGGACATGATGGCTGCCATAGGTCTCGACATTGGAACGCACGAACACAAGCTGGGTGCGGTCGTCGTCCATTTCGAAGACCAGCTGGTAGTCACCATCGGCGTCCACCTCGTACTTGTACTTCAAGGTATCGAGCAGGCGGCCGACCGCACGGTCGGGTTCACCGGCGAACGCGCTCCCGGCGGTGACGCCAGCCAGGGCCAGCAAAGCGATGCTGAGTACGGATTTCTTCATGTTTTCCCCAAGGAATGGATGGTTAGCCTGTAAATTGTGCGGGGGCAGGGGGCCCGCCGTCCAATGGTCAAAAGACGGCCACCTGGAACGGCTATAATCGACACATGTCCCAAAAGACCCAACATGACAGCGAACACGGCCTGCTGGTTGCCCCCGGCAAACCCGAGGTTGCGCCCCCGCCGCAGTACCAGGTGATGCTGCTGAACGACGATTACACCCCGATGGATTTCGTGGTGACCGTCCTGCAGAGTTTCTTTTCCATGGACATGGACAAGGCAACCCAGGTGATGCTGCATGTACATACGCGCGGCCGCGGCATCTGCGGGGTGTATACCCGTGAGGTCGCCGAAACCAAGGTGGCCCAGGTCAACGAGTTCTCGCGGATGAACCAGCACCCGTTGTTGTGCACGATGGAGCGGGCCTGAGCCAGCGCCAGGGCGTCTGCGCGCGCCCTGCTGACCATGCGACATGGTTATCAGCGCCAGCGCCGCACGAACGGTGCAGGCAGTGTAAAACCCCGGTAGTGGAAAGCTGCACGGTCTGCGAAAAGCGGAACGGTGCGTTGCGCCCTGATAGCTACGGCTGCAGCGTCGGCACTGTTCTTACGTTGAAACTGAATGCAGGATTCATGGGTAGGGGCGATTTGCCGGGCTTGCTGACACGGCGTCTACATCTTCGTCGCTAGGGTGCTGGAAAAATCGTTGCCAGGCCGCATATTGTCTCCAACCGCAACCGGAGTGCCTTATGTTCAGTAAAGACCTCGAGCAGACCATTGGTCAGTGCTACAAGCGCGCCCGAGAAGCCCGTCATGAGTACATGACGGTTGAACATCTATTGTTGGCGTTGCTGGAGAATGCCTCGGCACAAGCGGTACTGAAGGCGTGTGGCGCGGATCTGGAGCGACTGGGGCGCGAGCTTGAAAAGGCAATCAATGCCTCGGTCTCGCTGCTGGCCGAAGACGATGGTCGTGACACCCAGCCGACCCTGGGCTTCCAGCGCGTGCTGCAGCGGGCGGTGTACCACGTGCAGTCCTCCGGCAAGAAGGAGGTCACCGGTGCCAATGTACTGGTGGCGATCTTCGGCGAAAAGGAGTCGCATGCGGTCTATTACCTCAACCAGCAGGATGTCACCCGCCTGGATGTGGTCAATTACCTGTCGCATGGCGTGGGCAAGGGTGGCGACGATCCGGAGATGTCCTCCCCACTTGAAGGTGAGGGTCGCGTCGAGGGCGGCGACGGCGAAGGCAAGGGCGATTCGCTGACCGAGTTCGCCAGCAACCTCAACGAGCAGGCCAAGGCCGGCAAGATTGATCCGCTGGTGGGGCGTCGCGATGAGATCGAGCGCACCATCCAGGTACTGTGCCGTCGTCGCAAGAACAATCCGCTGTATGTCGGTGAAGCCGGCGTGGGCAAGACCGCCATCGCTGAAGGCCTGGCCAAGCGCATCGTCGATGGCGAAGTGCCGGACGTGCTGGCCGATGCGGTGATCTATTCGCTGGATCTTGGCGCACTGGTGGCCGGCACCAAGTACCGCGGCGATTTCGAGAAGCGCCTCAAGGGCGTGATCACCGCACTGAAGAAGATCCCCAACTCGGTGCTGTTCATTGACGAGATCCACACCATCATCGGTGCTGGCTCGGCATCGGGCGGCACCATGGATGCGTCCAACCTGATCAAGCCCGCACTGGCTTCCGGTGAGCTGCGCTGCATCGGTTCGACCACGTTCCAGGAGTACCGCGGCATCTTCGAGAAGGACCGTGCCCTGGCGCGGCGCTTCCAGAAGATCGACATCGTCGAGCCCACCGTTGGCGAGACCTACGAGATCCTCAAGGGCTTGCGGCCCAAGTACGAGACCCACCACGGCGTGACCTATGCCGATGATGCGCTGCAGGCGGCGGTGGACCTGTCGGTCAAGCACATTGCCGACCGCCTGCTGCCGGACAAGGCCATCGACGTGATCGACGAGGCAGGCGCACGCCAGCGCCTGCTTCCGGAAGGGCAGCGCAAGGAGCGCATCGACGTCGAGGAGATCGAAGCCATCATCGCCAAGATGGCGCGCATCCCGGCCAAGCAGGTCACCGCTACCGACAAGGACGTGCTGCAGCACTTGGAGCGCAACCTGAAGATGGTGATCTTCGGCCAGGACCAGGGCATTGAATCGCTGGCATCCGCGATCAAGCTGTCGCGTTCCGGGCTGGCCAGTCCGGACAAGCCCATCGGCAACTTCCTGTTCGCCGGCCCCACCGGCGTGGGCAAGACCGAAGTAACCCGTCAGCTGGCATTGCAGCTGGGTATCGAGCTGGTGCGCTTTGACATGTCCGAGTACATGGAGCCGCATTCGGTCAGTCGCCTGATCGGTGCGCCTCCGGGCTATGTGGGCTTCGACCAGGGCGGCCTGTTGACCGAGAAGATCGTCAAGACCCCGCACTGCGTGCTGCTGCTGGACGAGGTGGAGAAGGCGCATCCGGACATCTTCAACATCCTGTTGCAGGTCATGGATCGCGGCGTGCTCACCGACACCAATGGCCGTGAAGCCAATTTCAAGAACGTGATCCTGGTGATGACCACCAATGCCGGTGCCACCCAGGCCGCGCGGCGCTCGATCGGCTTCACCAAGCAGAACCACGCCACCGACGCGATGGAGGTGATCCGCAAGAGCTTCACCCCGGAGTTCCGCAACCGCCTGGATGCCGTGGTGCAGTTCCAGCCGCTGGGCTTCGATCACATCCTGCGGGTGGTGGACAAGTTCCTGATCGAGCTGGAGATGCTGCTGCAGGACAAGCACGTTTCGTTGTCGGCCACCCCTGCCGCGCGCGAATGGCTGGCTCACCACGGCTTCGATGCGGACATGGGTGCACGCCCGATGCACCGCGTGATCCAGGACAAGGTGAAGCGCCCGCTGGCCGACGAACTGCTGTTCGGCAAGCTGTTGAATGGCGGCAAGGTCAGCATCGACGTCCGCGACGGCGAACTGATCGTGGAGACCGAAGCCGAGCCGGAGCATCTGTTGCCGGCAACGGTGTAAGCCTGCGCTTGCAGGAGCGGCGTAAGCCGCGAAGCCAGGATGGTTTCGGCACACGCAAACCCCCGCATCCAGCGATGCGGGGGTTTATTTTGTAGTGGCGCGCCCAGAGAAGAAATCGACTTATCACGTGACACCAACTCCCAAG
>NZ_JBRREA010000075.1:0-18010 GCF_056759975.1 Stenotrophomonas sp. STEN031 | reverse complement strand
GGACCATCCGCACCGCCCGCTCACGCACCTCGGGTGCGTACCTCGTCAATCTGTTGCTCATGGCTCCATCCTCTCAAGGTTTGGAGCCTCCGGGAAAGACGGGGCGATTCATACCTTGGGAAGAGTCGCCTTCGTGATGATCTTCTTGGGCATGGCAACTCAAACCAAGCGAAGTGGAATTGTCGCAGCGGCGACAGTATCCGAAGGCAGCTCAATCAACCCGAGATCCATCAGAGCACACTGAACAGGAGACGGGTCATGCCCGTCCGGAATACGCAGCACCGTGCCATCCGGAAGCGCCTCCTCCTCGAGCATGATTCGCATGGTCCTCGTATGCGCAAGTTTCCATTTGTGATTATCGACCCAGCGATCCGCGCCAAAATCGCCGTCGATGTGCGCTTGTTGGGCCTTCTCCAGGAGCTTCTGCGTTTGCGCTTCCAACAGCCGAATCCTGTCGAGCGTGACATGATCACCCTTGATGCATCTGTGCTCTTTGCAGGTCATGCATTCACGCTGCTTCATGCAAGGCGCCATTGCATAGTCATGCGTACACATGCCGTATAACGTTGCCTTGGCCGTGCCCAGACGGTCGACCCCAAGCTCTTGATAGGTAACAGGCTGCCGATTCTTGAATCGCTCCAGCAAGCTAGGCGCCTCTCTTACGATTAGGGCCCTTGCCTCCGACAAGCGTTCTTCTGGGCTGCGGTGGTCGTAATGCCGATTATCGGTGGGCTTTGCCCGGCCCGCCCATTGTGCCAATGTAAAGTCATCCATCCCCGCGCGCTCTGACATCGTGCTTAGCCAGTGACGTGGCTGGTGGGTAGTCAACTTGATGGGATCTCCATCTACCTCCTTGAGACCGGCAAGCAGATAGGTCCCGCTCTCCGGGTCCAGGCGAGCGTTTACGTCATTGGCCGTTGGCAGGCGCCACGAAAATTCCTTGACCGAAAAATTCGCGTGAAATTCATACTCACGATGCAGGCAAAGCGCATCCCATACTTTCACGACCTTCTTGGCATTGATGAAGGGCCAGTCGCCGCCTTGGTATTGCTCCTTAACGAACTTCGCAAGATCGCCGTATGTGATATCGGCCCGACCCACGAATTGCTTCAGGCGCTTCGTTCTTGGGACATGTCCATCTTTTGCGTAGCGCCCATCAAGGTTCAAGGCGGCAAACACTTCCTTAGTACTTAGAGGCTCACCATCGCTGAGTTGATCGGCGGAGCTAAGGCCAGCACTCCGCATGAAAACTCCAGGATTCTCAAAGGCAAATCGCGCCGCTAATCGAGCGGGCCTGCCGATCTCCTCCAGCCTCCGCACAGCCTCAACGACCACGTCCTCCATCACCGGCAGGACCCACTTCTTCATACGACCTTTTCCCTTCGCAGCCACCCAGCGAAGGCACATCCTTTCTGCGCCTGAATCATCCGGCTCGCGACCAATACAATCCACTGGAAGGCTAAGCACTTCTGAGATTCGACTTGGCGTTGCCATCAAGAGAATCGCAATAGAAGAGTAGAACCGAGTATGTGGGTCGGCGGCACCTGCGAAGAGATCCGCCAACGCGAGCATGCTGGCGTTACTTGGCAACTTACTTTCACGATGCTCGCGCCCAGCCTCTCCTAGGTCCTCGGTCAGAATTGCCGGCTTCTTGAATGGCGACCTCCACTGAGGCAGACCCAGCGATACGAATTTCTCGCGGCAAAAATCAAATACCCCAGCTAGGGTGAGGCCGGTTTTGTGATAGACATCCTCGGAAGCATAGAACTCGCGGCACTTCTGCGCACTGAGGTCCATCACCGCCCCATTGAGCAACAGCACATCTGCCTTCAAGCCTGACTCGATCAGCGCGGCTTCAATACAGCGTAGCGCTTGCAGCCAGTACTGCACTGAGATCACTGGTCTATGACTGTACTTATAGCGAACGTAGGCCTTTGCGAAATCCTTGAATGGTTGCGCTAGAGGTGTGTACCGATATGGCGTCAACTCCTGCAACTGGGTCGCAAAAACAGCAACGGTCTTTCCTTGCTGCCAACGATCCTTTGGCCAAGTATCAGCACCAAAAGCCGTCAGATCTTCTCTAGCCAGACGGATAAAGTCGTCCAGATTTGTCCTGGCATCTCGACCCGCCTTCGGAACGAATAGGATGACATCAGACACAGGCCATCTCCTCATCCGAGTCTGGAATGGCTAGCTTGTCCTTGAATTCGCTGCACAAGGTAATGCAATGTTCGACGGCAAGTATCAATAGGTCGTTTGCCGACACCACTACATCTGAACAACCCGCATCACGCGCCCGAGACTTTTCCGCATACAGATCCTCTAGCACCTCTTGATGCGGTCCATGGACCCACGGTTGGAAGTGGGTGCATGTGTAACAAGCGCGATACCCGCTCGCGCAGAACCCGTAGTTTCCGCATGTGCCGACACCGTTTGATCTGTCGTTCGCCACACGGCTACGCGGATCATCTCCTCGGATAGCGTCTCGTTCCAATCGAACGAGCCTGCCAAGGCAGGCCTGCGCGAAAGGAGCCAGCTTTGGACCAATGAACTCATCAATGATGGCCACTTCATTCGCGGTGTTTTCCGTATATACGCGGACATTCTGAATGTCGGAATGATCCAACAACTCCGCAATTACGAACGCACCGAAACCCTCACGTCGAAGCTTGGTGCCACGCGTGTGTCTGAAGCGCCTGGCAGACAGGCGAATAAACTCACCAGTTCGCTCTGATCGCGCGGTGTTCGCACGCGCGTACCTCAGCAGGGCTGAGTCCAGAGAGCTAGTCGTTGCGTGCAGAGCGTCTGGCTTGGAGCCAGCAAGCAGGTCTCTCAACTCCGCAACACTCTTTACCTTCGCAGCCGCATCCTCGTTGATAAATATCGGAACTTCTTTGCGTAGGTCGTCATCCAATTTCGCTCCAATTGTTGCCTCCACATCTGCCACCGCTCTGCGATGGAGACTGTCGAGCACGAGAAACAGATCTTCAATGATCGGAATGGAGCGAAACTTCCCTCGAAATCTCAGATTCCGTTGTTTTGCTCGTGGTACGTTCAAATAAAGAGACGCAACTTCTTTCGGATTCCCCTTCAAGTCTCTCCCTCGAAGTGCGGCCAACTGAACCGTACGGCGAGCAGTCATTGCGAGAGCCAAGAGGTACACAAAATCCTTGAACGTGATCTTGCGCTTGATTACAGCTGAATTTGCCCAGTCAAGCAGGGCCGCCATCTCCAAGTCCGTGTATGGCCCTGTTTCGGGGCAGCCGGTGGCCACAGCTGCACCCTTCTCGTTTCCTTTGATTGTCCACCCGCTTGTAGTTCACAACAAGCCCTTTTTGCCGCAGCTTCAGATGAATCATGCCCACGCCGTAGCGTTTGTGCCGTTGCGCCAAAGCGGCGATCTGCTCACGAAGCTCGGCGTTGTTGTCGGGCCTGGGCACATATCGCAACGTGCTGGCGCTCATGCGCGCTACCGCCAGCGCTCGTCGTTCGCTCAACCCCTTCTCAACCATGCTCCGCACCAGCAGCCTGCGCGCTGGTGCAGTCACCACTTTTTTCGCAATGCGTCCTTGATCACGTCGTTCTCGAATACCTGCTCAGCCAGTAGCTTCTTTAGGCGCGCGTTCTCCGCTTCCAGGTCCTTCAGCCGCTTGGCGTCGGGCACGCTCATACCGCCGAACTTGCTGCGCCACAGGTAGTACGAGGCCTCGCTGAAGCCGTGCCGGCGGCAAAGATCCTTGATGGGCATGCCTGCTTCAGCCTCACGCAGGAAGCCAATGATCTGTTCTTCGGTAAAGCGCTTCTTCACGTCCAATCTCCTTGTCATTGAGGATTGGACTCCAAACCCTTGTGCTACTCAATCTTGGGGGGATGTCGCGCCATGCCCGCACCGTTAGATCGGACTCATGCGTCGTGGTAAGCGGGATGCTTCGCTGTAATCGACCAGGTCCGCTTTCGGCCAGGAACGGACATGCTCCCGAATGATGGCCAGCTTCAAACCGGAGCGCTTCAAATTTCCGTCTACACAAGAATCTGCACACACATCGTGCTCAGTTTCCACTCATCCCCGTGCGGTCTGCTCGCCAAAGGCCAACCGTAGCGCTTCGGTGTCGCCGCTCAGCGCGGCACGCATGCGGCCTTCGTCCAAAGGGCGTACCACCCAGTCGACATCCCATTGGAAGCCATTGCGTCTTGAAATCGGAATGGCCAGATACCAACTTGGCCCGGGCCCGACGCAGTACCAGAATGCATCGTCTGAGGCCTGTGCCATCCAGCGCGGCCCCGGTTGCTGCATACCATCGAACCGTCCGTGCACCTGCTTCACCACCTGTACCTGGGCACCGGTGAAGGCAGCACCATCGCGCGACGGAAACCGCAGCTGCTCGAATGTTTCCTGGCGGGCAGCCCGCAACCGCTGCGGGCCGTTGAGTTGCGCAGCCGCCGCCATCACCACCCCCATTCCCAGCAATATCACCAATGCGCTCTTCATTACGCCCTGCCCGTAGTACTACCGAAATCGTCAATGATAGCGATCAGCTGCAGCAGGACGCTGCACTACGGCACCGGAAGGAAAGTGTCGAGTAAGCGACCAGAGCTGGAGAGCCGCAGCCGGATTGACCCCTGCCCCCTCAACTTGAATCACCCATTTCTTTCCAGACAGCGTAGGTCTGCTTTGGGTCGGATGACGCCTTGCGGCCAGGAGCGTACGTTCAACTCTATATTGTCTGCATTTCCTTAAGCAGAGGCTCGAGCTCGACGATCCGCGAGATGGTAACGCTCTCTAGCGCGCTGGCGTGGATGAGAGGCTGGATGCTCCCGCCGTGGTACTGGCTGGACTGGAACTCAGCGCTAGCCTCGCGATATCGAAGCCACATCTGCTGAGAATTCTCGAATGAGTCTAGGCGGCCACCAGAAAGATGCTTTCGCAAATCTTCAACCAGAGCGGCAAGCCTTTCTTCGGCTCTGTGAAACGACGCTGCAGCATGTCGATTCATGTCCGCTTGAGTCATGTGTTCCGAGTGATCAGTGGCGTAGATCTGGAAGGCCTGCTCTTGGTAGGCGGCGGCCAGTGTCTTCGCTGAGTTGGCCTTTCCCATAATCGTGTCTTCAAGCACCTTCAGATCATGAAGGGTAGTACCTGACGCCTCTAAGTTCTTCTTCAGATCGAGCAGCTTTTGCTGCTTATCGATCTGTTCGAACATGGGTTTCTGCTCGATGCGGCGCCGCACGAAAAATCCAACTGCCGCCATCAGTGCTCCGAAAACGGCATAGAGGAATTTCTCTAGCATTTGCCACGCACCCCTAAAGTCTACAAGGCCATCCAACTACCCAATAGCCGGACCCGTGGGTCCGGCTACACGACTTGCCCTCAATGCACCGTTTGGTGGACTTTCCCTCTAACACGGCTCGATCTTAGGGCGCTGGGGTCCAGCTAACAAGCCAGCGTATAAAAGGACCCAGCGGTAGGATCGGCGCCGGCACGAATGGCCGCTGTGGGTCGATAGCGCCCTGCGCGACAGCAGCCGCGCAGGGCAATCTAAGACTTAAAAGGGTAGGGTCAGCCCACCAACTTTAGGTGCGGCTGACCTTTCCCTTCAGCTTATCCAAGTAGTCTGCCCACGCTTGCATCATCTTCCTGCGCTCAGGCAAGTGTTCCGCTCGATTGTAGGCAGCCTTGATGGGATTTCTTTCAGAGTGAGCAAGCTGTCTTTCGATCGCATCTGATGTCCATCCCATCTCATGAAGCAAGGTGGACGCCATGCTTCGGAAGCCATGCCCGGTCATATCGTCAGTCCCGTAGCCCAGGCGACGAAGCGCTGCATTGACGGTGTTCTCGCTCATTGGATCCCTCGAATTCCGAACGGACGGAAACACGTAGCGTCCATTCCCCGTGACCGGCCGTAGTTCCTCAAGTAACGCAGCTGCCTGCTTGGACAGCGGAACAACGTGAGCTACGCCCATCTTCATTTTCTTCGCAGGGATGTTCCATTGCTTCGCAGCAAGATCGAACTCTCCCCACTCCGCCTTACGCAATTCACCCGGACGAGTGAAAACCAGAGGAGCAAAGCGGAGCGCACATTGCGTGACAAGTTGCCCCGTGTACCCATCAATGGCCCGCATCAGCTCACCGACCTTCGCTGGATCGGTTATTGAAGCGTAGTGCCTATTCTTCGCCGTCTTCAAAGCACCACGAAGAGCACTGGTCGGGTCGCGATCTAACCTTCCAGTGGCCACGGCATAGCGAAATACCTGCCCACAGATTTGGCGAAGGCGCTGCGTGGACTCGATCTTCTCCTGAGCCTCCAACCTACGCAGGACCGCCAACACCTCAGCGGTAGTGATCTCATGGATCTGCCGCTTACCTAGCCAAGGGAAAGCGTAGGTTTCCAGCATCCAAGCTGCCTTCTCCCGCGTTGACTGCGCCAAGTCCCCACGGGACTCAAGCCATTCCACGGCTATCGTCTGGAAGCGGGTATCTACTGACAACTTTGACGTGAGCTTGCTCAATTGCTTGTGCTCGGAAGGATCGCGTCCAGCACGAAGCTTCGCCCTAGCCTCATCACGGGCCTCACCGGCCTCCTTCAATGACACTTCGGGATACACCCCGATCGACAGCAACTTCTCCTTGCCATCCCAGCGGTACTTCATTCGCCAGTATCTGGCTCCGTTGGGCATCACGTGCAGGTAAAGGCCTGCCCCTGCCGCCAGCTTGTAGGGCTTGTCCTTAGCCTTCGCATTTCGCGCGGCCATATCTGTCAATTGCTTAGCACCCATTGGGGGTACATCCTCCTTGCTGAACTCCGTTTTTCGAAATGTACCCCCACTTGTACCCCCAAAGCTCTTGGATGTACGTGGACAAGCTCGGACCAAAGCGCACAAAAAAGCCCGCATTTCTGCGGGCTTAGTATGAATTCTGGACTTACTTGGACGCCATGGGACCAGGCGATGGTGCCGCTTGTTGTCCTGGTACTCGGCAAACGAAAAGTGGTGCTTGGCATCGAGCCAGCCGTGATTGGCTCCACCAAGGCTGGCAAATGGGCGACGTTCAATCATGGCGTTCTCCTGAAAGCGGTGGGGTTTCGATGGGAGAAAGTCTAGGCCTGCACCTCAACATCGAGAATAGAAAGTATGGAAAAGCATTCTTTCCATTTATGACATGATCTCCCTACCCCGCCCCGCGAGCCGCCGCCATGAACCGTCTGCCTGACCTGGAAGCCTGGGCGATCTTCGCCAAGGTAGCCGAAGCCGGCTCCTTCGCCCGCGCCGCCGAAGAGCTGCAGCTGTCGCAGGCCACTGTTTCCAAGGCCATCACCCGGCTGGAGACGCGCATCGGCACCAGCCTGTTCCACCGCACCTCGCGGCGCATGTCGCTGACCGCTGCCGGTGAAGCTGCGCTGGAGCGGGCAGCACGCATCCTCGACGAGGGCGAAGCGGTGGAGGCGGAAGTGGCCGATCGTTCAGCGGCGCTGCGCGGCCTGATCCGGCTGGCGGCACCGATGTCGTTCGGGGTATCGCGGCTGGCACCGCTGCTGCCGGCCTTCATGCAGGCACATCCGGACGTGGAGCTGGACATCCAGCTCAGCGACCAGATGGTGGATCTGGTGGCCGAGCGCTTCGACATGGCGCTGCGCATTTCCACCTTGGCCGACTCCAGCCTGCGCGCACGCCAGCTATGCCAGGTACGCATCCTGCTGGTCGGGTCGCCAGCCTACTTCGAGGCCCACGGGCGTCCCAACCATCCGCGTGATCTGGTCCAGCACCGCAGTTTCCAATACAGCTATACCCGCAGCGGCAACACCTGGCGCTTCCGTCACCCGCGCCATGGCGAGTTCGCGCAGACCGTGCCGCGCCAGCTGCAGGCCAATAACGCCGAAGTATTCGATGCCGCCCTGCAGGCTGGACTGGGCCTGGCCCTTCAACCCGAGTTCCTGGTCTGGGAGCAACTGCGCGATGGCCGCCTACAGACCGCGATGGACGACTGGAAGGTCGAACCCTTGGCGCTGAGCATCATCACCCCACCCGGCCTGCATCGGCCGGCACGGGTGCAGGCCTTGATCGACTACCTGGCGCAGCAGCTGGAACAGGAACCATGGGCAGCCCGCCTTCCTGTATCACACTGACCCTGCGCAGTCCGCACACAACATGCGGCACCTCTACAATCCGTGCGTGCATTCCCGCGCGCCAGACTTTCTTTCCTGTCCATGAAACATCTGTTCAACGTCCTGCTGCTGTCCCTGCTCCTTGCCAGTCCTGCCGTACAAGCCAGCGATACTCCCGAATCCGTTGCCCGCGCCTATATCGCGGCCATCAATGCCAACGGGATGGAGGCCGGCGCGGATTTCTTCCATCCGGATGAGCAGAAGCGCCTCAAGGACATGTTGCAGCCGGTATACGACGCGATACCCGAAGATGACCCCGCGCATGGCATGGGTAATGTGCTGCGCAAGATGCCGGCAGACGAGTTCGCGCGCCGGATGATGCGCTTGAGCGAAGCGCAGTTGGACGGTGCACGCGTCGTGGTGGATCGGTTGGATATCCTGGGGTCGGTCGCAGAGGGCGAAACCGTGCATCTGGTCGCGCGCACCAACTTCACCATCGGCCCCGTCAGCTTCTCCAAACTGCAGGTGATCAGCCTCAAGCCTTATCAGGATGGCTGGAAGCTGCTGCTATCCGGCGATATCGAAGGCATGGTCCAAGGAATGCAGCTGCGTGGCATGGTGCCGCGCTGATCGCACGGCCATCATCAATACAGGGCAGGCTCAACGAGCCGACGTGGTTGGATAGGCTAGCATCACCACCAGGTCTTCTTCGCCAGTCTGCTGCAAGGCATGGCTGCTGCCACTGCGGGTAAGCAGGGCGTGGCCAGGGCCGACTTCGTATTGCTTGCCATCAAGCACGTACAGGCCGCGTCCGCTGACGATGTAGTAGATCTCGTCCTTGTGCTGTGGGTGCAGGCCGATGCCAGCGCCCTTGTGCAGCACGCGCTTGCGCATGACAAACGGTAGATCGCTTACGTCGGCAAAGAACGAGTAGGCGGTGGTCGGTCCGGCGCCGCCGTGTGGGCCCGGTTGCTGGCGACCTATGTCCTGCTCGCGGATGACCTGCGAGCCGTGCGGATTGCCTGCCTCCTGCACCGGTGTCGCAACCGCCGGTGCCGCGACACTTGGCGTGGAGACAGCAGCGCCCTGCCCTGCGCTGATCGCGCCGCAATCGATATCACGCTTCAGCGTCGCTTTCATCTGCGGTGCGATCTCGACCCAGCCACGCATCACCTGGCAGGCAAGCGCGGTTGCACCGGCCACGCTGAAATGGGTGCCATCGGCCTTGTTCTGTTCGGGCACGAACATGAAGTAGGGCTTGGCGCCCTGCTCGCCCAGCGCGCGTATCCACGCCATCGAGCTTGCGTTGAGATCGATCAGCTGCACATTGTGCTGTTTCGCCACCTGCTTCATCGCCTGCGTGTAGCGGCCGTGTGTATCCAGCAGCGCACCGAAGTCGTAGAGCAGCCGCGCAACCGGGGTGATCAGGATCGGTGTTGCACCCTTGTCGCGCGCGGCAGCAATGTAGCGCGAGAGGAATTGCGGATAGTCGCTGTCCGGATCGGTGTAACGCGTTGGGTCCTCGCGCTTGGCATCGTTGTGACCGAACTGGATCAGCAGTACATCGCCTGCTTGCAGTTCCTTTTCGATTGCCTCCAGCCGCCCTTCGTTGATGAAGCTGCGGGTGCTGCGACCGCCGACGGCATGGTTGCGTACCTGCCATTGGCTCACATCCAGCCAGCTTTGCAGCGCCTGGCCCCAGCCGGCCTGCGGCGCGCGTTCAGGGCCGTAGCTGGCTGCGGTGGAGTCTGCGGCTATGAAGATGCGGTGGGTTGGCGCTTGGCATTTGGCTTGGAAAGCAAATGCAAACGCGAAAATGCCGACTAGAAAGGATGCATGAAATTGCATGGGCTGCTTCTGCTCAATAGCCCCTCTCCCCTTGCGGGAGAGGGGTTGGGGAGAGGGGTAGCGATCGAAGAACGCTGCTTTCATCAGTTCCACCGCCAAGAAGCAAGCGTGCTGCGCACGCCTCCCCTCTTCCGCCCTGCGGGCACCTTCTCCCGCAAGGGGAGAAGGGCTGGGTCCAATTTTCATCGTGATCTGATGGCACACGATCAATCGCAAACAACAAAGGCGCCCGCAGGCGCCCTTGTCTGCCCGCAAGGGCGCTACCGCATGCGTGGGCTTACTTGCCCAGCACGCTCTTCACGTAGGCGACGATGGCGTCGTCCTTGGCATTGTCGAAGAACGCCTTCTGGAAGCGCTCGCCGCCAACGGCCTGCTTCACCAGTTCCTGGTCGATGGACTTCAGGCCTTCAACGAAGTCCTTCGAAGCGCCCTGCTTCACCTGCGCCAGGATGCCGGCATTGGCCATCTGCGATTCCTTGCGCTCGGCCGGGTAACCCTGGCCGCGCTCACCGGCAAATGCCTTCTCGAAGATGTAGCGGATGTTGATTTCCGCACCCCAGCCAAAGCCCTTGGCGAACGGCAGGGCCAGCGCGTTGCCGCTGTTGACCTGGGCGAACAGGAAGGCGTCGGTTGGCTCGATGCAGTAGCCGCAGAACACGCCCGGCCATGCATTGAGCGACATCATCGCGCCCTGCCCGGTGCCGCAGCCGGCAACCACGAAGTCCACGGCCTTGGCGTTGAGCAGCAGCGCGGCGCAGATGCCGAGGTGGATGTAGGTCAGGCGGTGATCGTTGTCACCGTCCATGCCGACGTTGAACACGTCGTGGCCCTGCTGGGCGGCGACGGTGTTGAGCTGTTCCAGCACCACCGGGTTCTTGGCGGCCTGGCTGAACTCCTGCATCAATGCGATTTTCATTGCGTGACTCTCGATTAGGGGGAAACGTTGTTGGTGATGAGGTGGAAGCAAAAGCAAAAGCTCCCCTCATCCGCCCCTTCGGGGCACCTTCTCCCGCATGCGGGAGAAGGGGAATCTGTGCTGCGCGCGACTGCAGCTTGGCTGCCTGCGCTCGCTATCGCTGTCGCGCCTGCCTTTGCTTCGGCTTCGGCTGCAGCTTCGGCCTCTGCCTCGGCTACTGCTGTTGCTCCGGCTGTTGCTCCGGCTCTTGCCTTGGCTGGTGCTTCGGCTTCAGCTCTTGCTTTCCCCTCTCCCGCACGCGGGAGAGGGGTAGGGGTGAGGGCGCTTCTGGCTCTTCAGCGCTTCTGGCTCTTCAGCTTTACGCTTCCGACCTGCCTTTCAGCTTCCCACTCACCACCTTCAATCCTCAGCGCGCCAACCAACCACCATCAACCGGAATGATCGCGCCGTTGACATAATCCGACGCGCTCGAAGCCAGGAACACTGCCGTACCACCCAGGTCTTCCGGCTTGCCCCAGCGGCCGGCCGGAATGCGGTCCAGGATCGCCTTGTTGCGGTCTTCGTCAGCGCGCAGCTGTGCGGTGTTGTCGGTGGCCATATAGCCCGGGGCAATGGCGTTGATGGTCACGCCCTTGCCTGCCCACTCATTGGCCAGCAGGCGGGTGATGCCGGCGATGCCGCTCTTGGAAGCGGTATACGACGGCACCCGCACGCCGCCCTGGAAGGACAGCATCGAGGCGATGTTGATGATCTTGCCGCTGCCCTGGGCAATGAAATGCTTGCCGGCGGCCTGGCTCATGAAGAACGCGGACTTGATGTTGACGTTCATCACGTCATCCCAATCCTTCTCGCTGAAATCCACGGCATCAGCACGACGGATCAGGCCGGCGTTGTTGACCAGGATGTCCAGGCGCCCCAGACCGGCAATGGTTTCGGCAACCACGCGCTCGACCGGCTCGATGCTGATCAGGTTGGCTTCGATGTTGAGGAAGCGGCGGCCCAGCGCGCGCACCTTCTCGGCGGTCTCGTCGGCCGGGACGATGCCGGCGCCGGCAATGTCGGCACCGGCGGCGGCCAGCGCCAGCGCGATGCCCTGGCCCAGACCGGTATTGGCACCGGTTACCAGGGCGACCTTGCCTTCGAGACTGAATGGATTCGTCATGCTGTTCCTCTCCCAGAGCGGTAGTTCGGTAGTGCTGTCAGCGGTTGGCGCCGCAGCGGTGCGATGGCGCCGGGTCGGGCCCGGTCAACACATCTGTCCAGTGGCCCGCCAGGTTTGCAGTGCGGGCCTGCCGGGCGATGATAGCCAATTATGGAAACCGGTGTCATTTTGCACTGCAAGATATCCGGTTTTCTTTGCAAAACAAAAACTTGGGTTTCTTCAGTCCTGCGGCGGCTGGCAGGAATCGCGCACGATCAGATGCGGGCGCACGCTGGCCAGGGGCAGGGCATTCTTGCCCTCCGGCTGGATCAGCATGGCAGCCGCTGTTCTCCCGGTGTCACGGGTATTGCGGCGCACCGAGGTCAGCGATGGCCACAGCCGTGAGGCCAACGGGCTGTCGTCGTAACCGACCACCGACAGTTCGCGCGGGATATTGATGCCGGCGCGCATGGCCACCTTGTAGACGCCGGCCGCCATTTCATCGTTACCGGTGAAGATGGCGGTGGGGCGCTGCTTGCCCAGCAGCAGCTTCTCGGCCGCGGCCACACCGGACTCGAAGGTGTAACCGGCCTCGATGATGCGCGCCGGCGGCAGCTCGATGCCACGCCGCTCCAGGGCTTCAAGGAAGCCGGCGGTGCGCTCATGGGCCGAGCGGTAAGCGGTGGGGCCAGTGATCAGGGCGATGTCGCGGTGGCCCAGCGACAGCAGGTAATCGGCCGCTTCGGCGGCGCCGTCACGGTCGTGGGTGATCACCATCTGCGAGGTTTCATCCAGCGGCAGCGAGGCGATGCGGGTGAAGCGGCAGCCGATCTCGTCCAGCATGTCGGCCAGCGCCTGGTCTTCGGAAGCACGCGGCACCAGGATCACGCCGTGCAGCTTCTGCTGCTGCACGAAGCGCTTCACGCCCTCGATGTAGCCGGGGCTGCGGGTGTCGCAGGGGTGCACCACCAGCTCGAAGCTGGAGCCACGCAGGGCGTCCAGTGCACCGTTTTGCATGTCCACCACGTATTGCGCGGTGGGGTTGTCGTAGACCATGCCGATCAGGAACGAGCGCCGGAACGCCAGCCCGCGGGCCAGCGGGTCGGGCGTGTAGCCGACCTCGCGCATCAATGCTTCCACCTTGTCGCGGGTGTCTTTGCGCACCAGCGGCGAGTTGTTGATGATCCGCGAGACCGTCTTCTTGGAAACACCCGACAGCCGCGCGATGTCGTTGATGGTGGCGGGCCGCCCCAGTGACTGGGGCGTGGCGGCGGCGTCGGCTTTCTTGCGCAAGGCGATGTCCTTGAAACCGTTCAATACATTCATTCTATCGGGCCGCGCTCAATCCAGTGCGCGGTAGCGGAACTGGCGGAAGTGGACCTTGCCATTGCCGGCGGCGTAGATGGCCGGCTTCAGCGCAAGGAATTTCCCCGCCACATTGTGATGGTAGCCGGAGACTTCCATCTGAACAGGGTATTTCTGCCAGGTCCGGCCGTCCTTGGAGCTGTGGATGGTGAGGATGTGGCGGTTGTTGCTCACCCGCAGCCACAGCTTGCCGCCGGTGGCACTGGGCTGGGGCCGGGTGGGGCGCTCCTCGCCATAGCGGTGCAGGATGAACTGCTCGCCATTGCTGCCCACGCCAGCGTACAGGCGGTCGCTGTAATACAGCAGGGCGCCGCCGAAGGCACCCGGCTCGATGTCCATTTCCACTTCGAACTGATAGGCGACGTCGCCGGCAATGGCGGTCAGCGGTGAGCTGTCACGCGGGGTCGTGCCCTTGCCCTGCAGGCTCATGCCGTCCTTGTCGAAGGACAGCCGCTGGTACTCCTCGCGGGTCGGGTTGAAGAACGACCACTGCGGGCCGAGCTTGCCGCCCTTGAAGTCATCGGACAGCGCCATGCCATGCGGCACCGCTTCACCGGACGGCTTGGCCAGCAGCGCGCCCAGATCGCCGCCCTTGGCCACGAACCAACCGTCGTCGGTCCACTCGATCGGCTCCAGCAGCATCTGCCGGCCCAGCGTCCAGTAACCGTTCTCGTAGCCGTGGTACATCATCCAGCCGCGGCCATCGGTGCCTTCGATCAGGGTGGCATGGCCACGCGACCACCACGGCTCGGCGCGATCGACGGTGCGGGTGATGGGGTTGTTGGGTGCGTTTTCCCACGGCCCGTGGATCGAGCGCGAACGTGCGGTGATGACCATGTGCCCGGTCGGCGGGCCGGCGGTGCCGCCAACGGCGGTGGTCATGTAGTACCAGCCGTTGCGCTGGCTGATCTTCGGGCCTTCCTGGGCATAGGCCTCCACGTCCCAGCTTTGCGGGTAACGCCAGCCGTCATAGACATGCTTGGGCGTGCCCACCACGCTCAGGCCGTCGTCGCTGATCTGTACATAATCGCCACCGGACAGGAACAGGTAGCGCTTGCCGTCCTCGCCCACGGCATGGCCGGGGTCGATGTAGCCGGCCAGGCCCATGTCGATGGGCTCGCTCCACGGGCCCTTGATGTCGTCGGCCCACACCACGAAATTGCTGCGCGAATCACCGGTGCGCGCCGGGAAGTAGATGAAGTAGCGGCCGTCGTGCCTGATGATGTCCGGCGCCCAGATCGCGCCGACGTTGGTGGTGATGGCATGGCCCAGCGGCTGCCAGTTGACCAGGTCGCGCGAATGCCAGATCGGCAGGCCGGGATAGGCGTCGAAGGAAGACAGGGTGAGGTAGTAATCATCACCGTCCTTGAGCACCGACGGATCCGGGTGGTCGCCGGCCAGCACCGGGTTGAGGAAGCTGCCATTGCCCAGATCGGCCATGCGCTGGTGCTCGATGCCACGCTTCGGGCTGATCGGTGCATCGGCGGCCCAGGCCGGCACGGCGGCCAACAGGCATGCGGCGGCCAGCGCGGCCAGGGTACGGGTCACGTTCATCGACATCTCCAGGTTGAAGGCGCGGCGAATACGCCAGCGTCAAACCACGGCTGCGGACAGGCGTGAACCTGTCCGCAGCGTGCATGCATCAGCTACGCAGCAGGGCCGGCAGCCACAGCGACAGTTCGGGGAAGAAGGTCACGATCAACAGCACCAGCAGGCCGGCCATCCAGAACGGCCAGATGGTCTTCATGCTTTCGCCGACGCTGATCTTGCCGATGGCAGTACCGATGAACAGCACCGAGCCCACCGGCGGCGTGACCAGGCCCAGGCCACCGGTCAGCACCAGCACTAGGCCGAAGTGGATCGGGTCGATGCCATAGGCCTTGGCCACCGGCAGGAAGATCGGCGTGCAGATCAGGATCATCGGCGCCAGGTCCATGAAGGTGCCCAGCAACAGCAGCATCACCACGATCATCAACAGCACCATGTACTTGCTGTGGGCGAAGGACTGCAGGAAGTCCACCGCCGCCGCAGGTACCTGCAGGTAGGCCAGCAGCCAGCCGAACACCGCAGCGGTGGCGATCACGAACAGGATCACGCCGGTGCTGCGCGCCGCATGGATGACGGTCTCGAAGAACTCCTTGATGCGCAGCTGGCGGTACAGCACGGTGGTCACCAGCAAGGCGTAGACCACGGCGATGGCGGCCGATTCCACCGCGGTGAAGATGCCGGCGCGGATACCGAAGAAGATCAGGCCAACCAGGCCGAGGCCGGGCAGGGCGGCAACCAGTCGCAGCAGCACCGCGCGCCAGCCCGGGAAGGCTTCCACGCCGTAACCACGACGACGCGCGACCACATAGCCGGTGATCATCAATACCACCGTCATCAACAAGGCCGGCACGATGCCTGCGGCGAACAGGTCGGCAATGGACAGGCCACCACCGGCCGCGGCCGAGAACAGGATCAGGTTATGCGAGGGCGGTACCAGCAGCGCCACCAAGGCGGCGGTGATGCTGACGTTGACCGCGAAGTCACGGTCGTAACCGCGCTTGACCATCTGCGGAATCATCGTGCCGCCCACCGCCGACACGTCGGCGATGGCCGAACCCGACACACCGCCGAAGAACAGCGAGGACAGGATCGAGACCTGGCCCAGGCCACCGCGCAGGCGCCCGACCAGCGACGACGCAAGGGAAATCAGACGCTCGGAGATACCGCCGCGCATCATGATTTCACCGGCGAAGATGAAAAGCGGAATGGCGATCAGCGAGGCCGAACCGGTGCCGGCGGAAATCTGCTGCACCAATACAATGCTGGGGATGTCCAGATACAGCAGTGTGGCCAACGCGGCAGCGGCAAGCGCATAGGCCACCGGCACGCCGATCAACAGCAGCACGCCGAATACGGCGAAAAGAATTGCGATACCCATGACTCAGCGGTCCCCTTCAGCAGCGTTGGCAGACTTGCCGGCGCCTGCGCGCAGCGACAACAGCAGGCGATTGAGTGCGAATACCGCCATCAGTGCACCACCGATGCTCAACGGCAGGTAGTTCACGCTCTGCGGCAGGTTGGCACCGGCGGTCTTGATGTGCAGGCCGTCCAGCCACAACACCCAACCCCACCAAGCGAGGAAGCCACCGATGGTGCCGACGATCAGCGGCACCAGCGCATCGATCAGGCGCTTGACCAGCGGGTGCATCTGCTCGGCCAACAGGAAGAAGCCAAAGTGACGATTGGTATACACACCGGCGGCAGCGCCCATGCTCATCGTCGTGCTCAGCAGCAATAGCGTGACCGGTTCGGTCCAGCTCGGTGAATCGTTGATCACATAGCGGGCGAAGACCTGCCAGCCCTGCACCACCACCAACCCAAGCAGAGCGGCGACGGCGATATAGATGACCACGTCGGCAACTTTCTCCAGCACGCGCTGGAGACCTGCCGGGGCCGCTTGTACGTTGGAATCAGACATCGGTACGGCCCCCTCAGGCGAAGTCGCGGATGCGACGGTGCAACGCGGCGATATCGGCCTGCTGCAGGTAGTCACGCAGCAGCGGTTCGGCAGCGGCGCGGAACGCCGGCATGTCGACCGCATTCGACTTCACACCGGCAGCCAGTACTGCCTCGCGGGCCTTGTCTTCGGATGCGTCCCAGGCGGTACGCATCACCTGCACCGATTGCCGCGCCAGATCGATCAGCAGGCGACGATCGGACGGTGTCAGCGCATCCAGGCTGCGGCGCGACATCAGCAGGATGTCCGGCGCGTACGAATGCTGACTTTCCGACCAGTAATGCGCGGCCTCGAAATGACGGCTGGAATGGAAGCTGCGCATGTTGTTCTCGGCGCCGTCGATCATGTGCGTCTCCATGCCGGAGAACGTGTCGCCCAGCGACATCGGCGTCGGATTGGCACCGAACAGGCGCATCAGCTGCAGGAAGATGTCCGAGCTGGCCACGCGCAGCTTCAAGCCATGCAGGTCCTTGGGGGTGATGATCGGGTGCTTGGTGTTGTAGAAGCTGCGCGCACCGGAGTCGTAGACCGCCAGGCCGACCAGTTCGCGGCTCTCAAAGCCCTGCAGCACCGCATCGGCGATACCGCCATCGAGCGCGCGGCGCATATGTTCGACGGAGTCGAAGACATACGGCAGGCACAGCGCGCGCGTCAGCGGGAACGCGTTGTTGAGCGCGCCGGAATAGACGCGGGTGATGTCGATGGCGCCGAAGCGGGCCATGTCGATCGCCTCGGACTCGCGGCCGAGCTGGCCGGAGTGGAACTGGTTCAAACCCAGGCGGCCGCCGGTTTCGCGCAACAGCTGTTCGCCGATCCACTTCACCGCGGTGACCGTCGGATAGTCGGCCACGTGCACATCGGTGGCGGTCAGCAGCTGACTGCCGCCGGCCGCACCCTTGCCACCACCAGAGCAGGCGGCGAGCACCGGCATGGCCAATGCCCCCATGCCGGTCTTGAGAAAGCCTCTTCGAGTAACCATAGCGCCCTCCAACGCGTTGCTACCGTGGCGGGCGGGGGTCACCCGCCCCCACGGGCGTGCACGGAAATTAAGCCAATACGGGGCATCGCAAAAATAGGTTTTTGCGCCGCGCCTATTCAGGGGTGGCGGGGGGTAAGGCGGGTTCCGTACCAAAGCC
>NZ_JBRREA010000074.1:0-18271 GCF_056759975.1 Stenotrophomonas sp. STEN031 | reverse complement strand
GTGGTGGGCGGGGGCGGGCGGCACGCAGCGTGGCGGCGTGTAGGTGGGTTGCCCGCTGCCCGGCCCAATGGCCGCCCCGAAGCCTCGGCCGATGCGGGCCCGGCGGGCGGGCCGGCGCAATCTGGAATGTCAGGCCGACCGGACCAATGCCGCCGTCGCCTTGCGTACCAGGGGCAACAGCAACAGCAGGATGGGGAAGGCAACCAGCCACGAAACACCCCAGGCAGCGAGCCACTTGGAGCCCAGCAGCGGCGACATCCCGATGCTCTTCAGTGTGCTGATCAGGGAGACGACGCAGGTCATCAGGACGGAAAGCAGCAAGGGCATGACCAGGGCGCCGTAGCACAGGGGCAGCTTGGGAATGCCGAATGCAATGGTGTTTTTGTTTGTAGCGTTCACGGTGATCTCCTGGATCCGGTCAAGCAGTGGCGCCTTCCGCCCATGGATGGGCGAACAGCCCCGGCAGTGCCGGAGTTGATGGGCGCGTTGGTTGACGTGAACGCTTACGGTCTCCGCGTGGGCAGCGAGGACGCGCAGATGGTAGGAGTTGGCTGTGTTTCTGGCAAGCGCTTCTACGTGGCCGTCGATGAGGCAACGTGCCTCATTGCCCGACCAGTTCGCGCAGTTCAATGACCCGGTCGATGTTGAGCTGCATCGGGCAGAACGAATACATCGGCGAGCCAACGTAGGAGCCCGCGAGTTCGCAGTGCAGGTCCCGGTACACCAGCCAGGCTTTCTGGGCGCGCTCGAGCCTTGCTGCATCGTTCGCGTTCTCTGCAAGCAACTTGCGGTAGAAGGCACGGTAAAGGCGTGTCATCTCCGCTTTTGCGTGCTCCGAGGTCACTGATGAGCAGGCCTCCACTGTGCCGTTGTTGATGCCACCGGCCTTGGCCAGGCAGTCGTTATAGGCCTGCTGGTGGTCCAGCGACGTAGCGGCAGCGGGCCACGCCATGCCTGCAAGCAACAACAAGGAAACTACATTGGGTCGCATCGGGTAGTGCCTGTGCTGTGGCAGCGGCGGCTGCCGTGGTGATCGGCTTCGCGGATCTGCAAGGGGCAATCGGCTCAGCGCCGCGTGAGCTCCTGTCCATCGACCGTCATCTTCCAGCTGCCATCCACTTGGTGTGGCGGCGCGGATACCACGAAACGCGTGGTCAGCGGGCCAACTCCAACGATGAAGTCATCGCCTTCATAGGCCTTGATCGGTGCGTCAAGTGATTTGCTCACCGATGGACTGGGTTGGTGCTTGTAGATGACGCGCCCGCTGGCGTCGATGAGCAGCGAGGTGGTGGCCGATTCCCAGGTGCCGACATAGGCCTGTTTGTCCGCCGGTACGGGCTTGCCACAGGCAGCAAGCACAAGGGTGAACAACAGGGCCAGCAGGGCAAGGCGGCCGCGGCGCCGCACTTCCGGCAGCAAGATGTTGGGGGCAGTGCGGTGGGTTGTGATGGATCGCATCCGTAGCTTCCTTCTGGTGGATGGATGGCAGATCAGCCGGTTCATTGCTGCTCGGGGTATTCGACGTGCGCAACTCTGCCTATCAACGTGATGGGTAGCAAGCGCGCGGAGTCTGGAATTGCCTGTTGATAGCCATGCGAAGCGCAAACGCGTGTGATGTTGGCCCTGTTTGAATCCGGCAACCGCAAACGCTGCACGCAGGTGTGCGTAATAGCGCTATTCCTGCGCCGAGAACGACGCGTGGTATGCAACGGTTCCCTGCGGCATCTGCGCATCGAACGAGAGCGCCTGGAAGTACTCGGCGGGCACGCCGGGCAAGGTAAGCGCATCGGTGGCCTTGAATCCGAAACGCGCGTAATAGCCTGGATCGCCAAGCACCACGCAGCCTCCTGCAGCAAGCACACGCAGCTGATCAAGCGCGGCTTCAATCAGCTGGGTGCCAATGCCCTTGCCTTGCAGATGGGGCAGGACCGATACCGGCCCAAGCCCGTACCAACCCCTATCCGCACCGGCGATGGTCACCGGCGAGGCGGCAACGTGACCAACGATGGCGCCCGATTGTTCCGCCACCAGGGAGACGGTCAGCTGCCCTGATCGGCGCAATGCCGCCACGATGAACTGCTCGGTGTGATCGGTATGCGGCGCCTGCAGAAAAGCAGCGATTGTCACTGCTTCGATGGCTGCGATGTCGGCGGGCGTTTCCTGGCGGATCTTGATGTTCATGGGAGCAGGGAGCGTTTGCGGGGAGGCTTGGGTACGAAAGCATATCGGTTGGGCTGTGCGAGATCAGTCACATGCAAGCAGGCGTGACGACAGGCTCAAGCCAAGCCGAAAGCCTACCCTGAGCACCGTAGCCCGGGTAAGCGCAGCGCACCCGGGGCCGTTCGCTGGCAACAATGGCAGCTAGCGGGTTTCGCCAGCCCGTCTTCGACTACTGGCAGCCAAGGGTGACGATGGGCTCAAGGTAAGCGGCGAGGCTGCCTTCGGCATCCATGGCGACGAGTGCGTCGAAGCGTGGAATGCGTGCGGCAGGATCGGTGGCAAGCAACGCCCGGTAGGCCTTGAGCATGCTGCGCATGCCGGCCAGTTGTGAAGGCTGCAAAGCCCCTTTCTGCGATGGGTTGGCAACCTGGAAGGCCGCGCTGCCGAAGATGAACTGCGCCAACAGTTCCTGGCTGTTGGCGATGCCGGCAGCGGGCACCGGCGTCAGCACGTCGGGGCAGACGTAGTCCACCGCGTCCTCGGTGCCGTCTTCCCATTCCAGCAGCAGGGCGCGGATGCTGGTCACCTCGGGGTGGTGGGGCTGTGCTTCCAGCAACGCGGTCAGCCCAACCATCTGGCTGCTGTCGATCTTCAGCGCAGTGCCGTGGTCTTGGGCGCCGACACCCAAAGGCAGGAGAAGGGCAATTGCGAGCATCGGGCGGGCAAATCGCATTGCACGGACTCCTCGGGCGATGACGGCCTGTCTGCCCAGGACCATGCCGGTCGGGCACGACAGCGCGCCCGGCGATCATTGAACGTATGACGCGGAGGTTCAACCACTTCGCAACAGATCAAACCAGAGGGTGTGGTGCGCTTGGCCTGGCCGGTAGCTGCTACTGGCAGAACAGGAAGCAACGGCCGGCGCGCCAAGGGCCTGTTGGCGGGTGCTCCCAGCCCTACCTGCAGGCGGCGCTGACCTGCTGGTCCAGGCTGGCACGCATTCCTGCATTCGCCTGCGACCCTGCCGCAGCCAGCGCGGCAGTGCGCGTGGCCTTGGCACCGTCACAGTTCTCGTTGCCTGCGGTCGTGGTATAGCGCACCTGCACGCGCCGCTGGCCTGCCTCGACCGGCGCGGCGGACAGGGCCTGGGTCGGGTTGGAAGTGGAGGGCGTTGCATAGCGCCGCGAGGAGGTCTCTCCTTCGCTGCAGGGGATCGACTGGTAGCTGGTTTCACCCTTCGGGCCGGTGCACTTGTACACAGCCTGGGCATGCGCGGCCGGACTGGCGAAGCAAAGGACGGCGGAGGCGAGCAGGGTGAGGCAGACCTTTGTCATCGAAGCTCCGTACGGAAATCTGAATAGGGAAAGAGCGCAGATTATGTCCGTTCCGCAGCAAGGAATCCGGAACCATTCCGCGCTTTCCGGAAAGGAAAGGCGCGCCGACGCACTGCGCTGCCGTCACCCGCATGCGAGGGCTGCGCGCAGGATCAGTCGGCAGCGGAAGGAGACGCCGACATCGCGCCATCGATCCAGTCGGCGTAATGGCTCAAACGCACGTTGCAGGTGACCTGGCCATAGCGCCCGGGTCGCGTCGTCAGCACATTGCCCTGTACGACCTTCCAGGAGCCGAGTCCGGCCAGTTGCCATTGCCCGTCGCGTTCGATCAAGGCGGGGCCACCACTATCGCCGTTGCCGAGCACGCCCTCGCGTGGCAAGGCTGAAGGTGGCGCATCGAACACGTAGCAGAACCAACGGTCGTATGCGCTGCTGACCTTGTTGAACGCACGTCGCAGCTCGGTGCGGTTGGGACCGCCGGGATCGTGCCCGGTATCGCCGGTACCGGTCGCGCCCTTGCCGATCAGCTGGATGATCTGCCCCAGCTCATCATTGCCAGCATGGCGCGCGACCGGAACGACATCGGTGACCGGCTGGCGCAATCGGATCAATGCCACGTCATCCGAGGCCGCAAGGAAGGCGACGATCAACATGGCCTCGCCACTGGCCATGGCTTGGTCGATCAGGGCCTGCGGCAGGGGCTTGTAGCCCGGATGGACCACCACCTGCTCCACGTCCCGCGGCTGCCCGTTGATGACGACCTGCTTCAACACCGTATGTCGCGGAAGGGTGTGCGCCGCGGTGATAGCCCATTGCGGGGCAATCAGGCTGCCGTGCCCTTCGCCGGGCATATCGACCAAGGCGGGAAAGGCGCTGGCTGGTATCCGATACGTCGCGTCGTCCACATCATGGCGGATGACGATGGCCGCAACGGGGGAGGACATCGCGAGAAGAAGTGTGGACAGCAGCAGGCGCTTCATGTGCAGGCTCTGGTCGTGGAATGGACATGGAGTTCGACAGCGACACCGCAACAGCGCAACACGGCCGGCGGCCGTGTGTTTCCTCAACGACGAAGGTATCTCGCCAGCGCTCCAACCGTGCATAGTGCGGCGACTGCAAGCGGTAGATAGCCAATCCGAGCGCCCTGCGCAAGCAGCCCTGCAGCTGCCAGTGACGCCGATGCGGCGGCGATCGCCAACTGTTGTGCAGTGAGGCGATTCAGGTGCTCCATTCTATGCCTCCGATTGAAGTATGGCTGTCCCGGCAAGCGTCCGGGAGCGAAGTGCCAGTCTGCAACACTGGCATGAAGGCGGTCCGAGCGGGTACGTGGCTCAGCACTGGAACCCCAGGATCCGCTCGTTGCCCTCGGCATTGCTGCGATCAAGATCGCTGCGACGCTCAAGTGCCTGCGTGCAGCCGCGTGGCTTGATGTACTCGCTGACCATGTCCAGCAGATCATCGGTCTCCCAGGCCTGCGTGTCCTTCGCGCGCACGTGGATGTAGTACGGCTGCTGGAACATCACGATATACGTGTCCAGCACATAGTCGCGACCGGCATGGGAAACTTCGGCGTGGTTCTCATCCACCTTCACCCAGTTGCGTTCAACCAGACCGCTGTCGGCGGCAACGCTGGACGCTGAGAGAAGGGCGGCTGCGATGATGACTGTCGTGGTGATTCCTTTCATGTATGACGCTCTCGAACGGGGATTGGGATGGCTTGCCAGGCCGAAGGGAGGACCTTCGGCCTGCATGGACAGGTGCGCGCAGATTCCTCGGCATGCCTGCCGCACGCTACCAACGATAGCTTTCAGCGTTCACGAACGCACCGCGCTGTGGCTCAAACGCCTCGTATCCCAGTGATTCGAGGACTGCCATGAGCGTTATCAACGTTCCCAGCGTGTCCGGATCACTGGTGTCAGGGTGCCAGTCGGCAATGTGCGCCTGCTGCAAGCCAATGAGGATTTCAAAGGACGTGTCCGGATCGCCGGGCAAGGGGATGTCGATACAGATTCCCTGCTCCTCCGCCTGTTGATACGGGCTGGGCGCGGAACCTGGGATGGTGCCGAGAATGGCGGATGCCACGCGTCGAACTTCCAGAAGTTGCCCTGCATCGAGCGCGATGTCTTCCTGGTCCTGCAGTTGTTCCATCTGGTCGAACTTTGGCGAATCGCCAACGAAGCGATAGAACGAAATATCAAATCCCATTTGAAATCCTATCGCGGTGCTGTGTGCACGGGCGCAGCGCTTGATGCGTGGTCCGCTGTTTCGTGGATACGCCAGTCTGCTGATCCCGAAGCCTGCGGCGCTGCCCAAACCTGTGCGGTAGCCGAGTCCCCATCTTGGCAACAATGGCCATGAGTGGCAAACCAACGGAGTACAGCACATGGAACGGCGCACTGAAAGGCACGTACAGCGGATGGATGCTTGGCGGGTCGGCCCTTCGAGCGGGACCTTGCCTGTGGCAGTTATCGGGTATCGAACGCATTTCTCTATGCGGACGTTGTCCAGAAGTAGTGGATGAACTCGTCTTCGTACTCGGCCAGCACGGAGACGGTGAAATCGGTCCTCATCGAGTACATGAGCAGTGCCCCGACAAAGCCAGTCGGTGGGTGCAGTGGGAGCGGTAGCGGGGCAACAAGCTCGCTGGAGCTATCCATGACCATGCGGTTGAACGTTTCTTCGGAGATAGGCTCAAATTCGGCGCCATGCAGGTAGGGCGCGAAGTAATGCTCCCGGGTACTCCAGTCGTCCGTCCGCTCAGCCGAGCACCAGAACCTCAAGCCGTTGTCTGCAGTCAGCCGCGGAGCACGGGTGATACGAATGAGCTCCTCGGAACACGGTGTACGGAACGCATGCTGCGGATAGGTGGTGAAATGGAGGCTAGGGTAACACCCTGAAAACGTCCAGTGGATCAGCTTGCTGTGTTCTATTGCGGCGAGATCGGTGCGGGTGAACATAGGTCAGGTATCGAATGAGAACATGCCGGTGTTGGTGCATTGGGGTGAACCAGGTACGTCAATCCGTAGGGAGGCAATCCACGGATCTTGCGCGGGTGTCGGGCTGCAGGGAGTGGGAGTCCCGTGCCCAACGCGGCGGACTGCATGAATCCCATGCGCAGGTCCTGGCCAACCAGCAGCGCAACGTACGGCTCATCCGGCTAAGGCGAGGACTTGCTGGGCAGCAACGACCGGGTCTGATCAGGCGCATCCTGAAAGAACCCACGCACCTGGAAGATTGCCAGCGCCTCGTCGGCTGCCGCGGCCAGTAGCTGCCACTGCGTGCTGGCCCACAGTGTATCCAGTGAAGGCAGCTGCTGCGGCGTGGCTTCCGCCACCGCATCCCATATAGCGTGGAACCTTTCGACAGCGGTCACTTCCTCGGAGCAGAACACGGGCTCGGTGATATAGCTGCGCCAATCTTCCTGCACTAGGTCCTGCCATTGGTTGATGATCTCGTTCGCGACATTGATGCTGGGCGCAGCACGCTGGTACCGCGCTTGCTCCTCGAACGAACTGGCCAGTGCAAGGTAGCCAATCATCTGGTTCCGTATGCGGCAGGTGACTGCGGGGTCTGTCATATGGTCATACACGGCATTGAATCGAGCGACACAGCGCCCCAACATGGACAAACCATCAATTGCTTGTCCCGTCTGGCCAGACCTTGTCGACGAGTGCACCAATCTCCAACGGTTCGGCGTGCCCTTGCATCGCGCTGTTCCATTCCGGCGGGCTGGGAAACCCCGTTGGTGCTGGCGCGCCCCAGAGGGAAGAGTTCAGTGCAAACACTACCGCGCCCTCTTTGGCCTCAAATGCTGGCACTTCCAGAATGGCTGCGCGAAGTCTGGATGCCGTCGGCTCGGGTAGTGCCGGTTTGAAGTCAAACCACACCATGGAGCGCCCGCCGGGTCGTACGGCAAGAACAAGATAGCCGGTGGCCGGTGTGACGGTGGTGCCCGACAAGGCCTTCTCGGCCGAGACCTGAACCGCCTTGATATAGCCTGACAACGCACCGATTGAAGCAACCCGCTCGTTCAGAACGAACTCGGGTTGAAGCAGGGTGACGCCGTGCATGCGATAGGGAGTCGCCGCGACGGCTGCGACAGCAAGGGAGGCAGTGATTGCACCTGCGAATAATTTCATTCTGGCACCTGATTCCGAGACTGAGGCAAGCTGTGGGTCGAACTCGACATGATTGAGCTGCGGGATGCTGTCGCCCCGCGTGAGGATCGCTGATGTCTTGTCCTGTCGAGGTTGCCCGTCATCCGCAGCAGCTTCACGTGCGGCGATTCTCTCGAGCAGAGTGTCGATCGCGGTTTCCATCGCGCGCGTAGTCCGGTCACCGCTTTGGTTGGTGATGACGGATATGCTGACACCGGACTTCGGGATGATGAGGATGTAGCGCTGCGAACCAGGCACGCCGAGCTGGATGAGCTGCCAAGCGCGCTCGGTTTGAATGAACTGTTAGGCCTCATTGAACACAAGGATTCCGTTGTTGATCGCCGAGTTTGCATGCGTGTCGGCAATCGCTGATTGCTCAATGAATCCTGATTCCCTTGAGATCATTAGATCTATGTTGCCAAAACCTGCTTTTCTCGACTTGGAAAGCAGTTGCCGATACAAGCGATCATGGATTGTTCCACCGGTACCGACGCCATCTGGTGCGGAGTCCGCCACAACTGCATAGAAGTCATGATCGCTAGTGGGTCGGGGGGTCCCTGAAGCTCTGCTGCCGAATAGATAGATGCGGCGGAGGCCGTAGTTCGATAGATTTGCTCCGCAGAAGTTGACAACGAACTCAACAGTTGCTTTGTCGGCGGCTGCTGGAAGGATAGGCATGAGGTCCAACTCCTGAACTAGGCCGCACGGTGGAGCGGCGTTGGCTTGAATGAATTGTCAGCCTCGTGGGGCTCACTGGAAGAGCTGGCGCCATAGTGGCTTGGCAGGGGGCATGTACACCTCTGCAGGTATGCCGGCAAGAGCCGGGCCCGAGAGTGTCGCGCCCTCAAGTGAGCTGCCCTGGTTAAGGGCCTCGTTGACAGCAGCCAGGGTGGAACTGCGAAGCGCGATGTTGCCAAACGTGCTTCTTTGCTCGGAATGGTACATGTCCATGCCGAGGCGAACCGCTGCTTGGAAGATCGGCTCCAGTTGAAATGAAAGCTCTATCCAATCGCCACTTTTGGACCTTGCACTGAACGTGGTTGGCAGATTGACCTTGGCGATGTGAGGGAGCAGAACCAGAGCGAACGCCTCAGGTGGCCAATCAACAAGCCGCCTGGCAAGCATCGAGTCCTGAGCCAACGCCAGGACGTTGGACTCAATCTCCGTATCGGTAATGCCATCCGTACCAAGGACGGCAACGGCTTGCGCGACTAACTCAGGGGGAACTGTGGGCATTGGGAAGGGTAATGACGCTTGAATTTAACCGAGCCGGGCTAAGCCGTGGAGTGGCTTCGGCTTGAATCAACTAGCTTGTGGATGGATGGGCTTCAGTTCTTCATTGCTTGGGCAACATGCAGCCATGCGGGTGAGTTGTACCAGTTCCCTACGTCGATATCACGAACTGGTTCAAGCCATTCGACTCCGTCTTCAAGTGCATCCTCCTGGAGCGAGTAGCGGCCCATGGAAAGATCGTCCTCGAATCTCTTGAGATAGCGCGATACGGAGTCCGCCAGCTTGAGGGCAACTCCGTATTCACTGTCCACGAAGATCACCTGACCGACTTCACCTCCAGCCGTTGGCGCCAAGTCAACGAGGATCTTGGATCGACCATTGTCGTGGCCAATTTCCAGACGTAGTCGCCCGAAGTTGTACCCGGTAGCGATCCCAGGATCGGCAAAGCTCAGTGGATCACCGTCACCCTCTTGGAGCAGGCGGGGAAGTCCCTCCAAAAGCGATCCGATATCCGTGAAGACAAATCCGAAAGCGAAGTTTGCGGTGCTTCTCGGGTCGATGCCAGCAGTAGCTCGATAGAGCCTGACAAGGTCGTTCGGAAGTGGCCTGCCGACTGCGGCCTCCAACTCTCTTATTTGTTCAGCGCTTGCACCCGGAAGCAACGCCTCTTCAACGCTTGGGGCTAGATTACCGAGAAGAGCGCGAATTCCATCGATCATTGAAGAATCCTGTTGATGTTGTTCAGGGCATGCCAATACTTGAATCAGGGCGACCCGCGAAGCGGGTTCGGCTTTGATGAACTGTCAGGGCGCACCCCGGATGCCCTTTGCGTATGAGTTATAGAACTCATGCGCGCTGTCCACTTCATGGTGTACCGGCGTTGGTGGGATATTGGAAATCCCAAATCACGTTGAATCTCTCAGGAAAGGCACCGAAGTCGAACTCGGGTTCGATCGTCTTTAGACGGAGTAAAGACAGTCCGGCTTCGGTCTCTCTTCGTGGGAGAACCCAGCCTCTTTGGTCTTCCATAAACCCTCCCTGGCGCCCGGACGCCTGAATTGAGCCGAGCCGCGAAGCGGCTACGGCGTGAGTGAATTGTCAGGCGCCACCCTTGGAAAGTTGCACCCACTCCAATGCATCAACGTCATGAACAGCAAGGGTTGTCGGCACGGGATATGCCCACCCACCGGCTTTCCACCATGACTCCGAGAGCCAACGCGACAGTAGCGAAGTCGTTAGTTGAAGACCCGGGAACTCGTCAGGCTCTACAAAGTATTGCTCGTCAATATTCGGGAGGCCTTCGAGGCCAAGGTCAAGCCTAAGTGATCTCCCGGGAAAGAGGCTTGGATCTGCGTGATCTACCTTGTTGTTCTTGCCCCGCCAGTACGCCCAGATGCTTGGTGTTCCACCGTACTCGTCTGGGAATATCTCAATGTGTGCCTCATCAACTCCGCGGCCAATCGGCTGCACCAGGAGGTCTCGGAACGCGTGGATAGCTCGATCTGAAAGGCCGTCCAACTTGCGCTGATACATCGACGCAAATTGCTCTTTGCTCAAACCATATGGAACCATCAGTGGCACCCGGCGCTCTGCGTTGAGCCGCTGCCAGGAAGTGGCAGACGGCTTGATGAACTGTCAGGTCACTCTGCGAGTGCCTTGCGAATTTTGTCCAACTTCGCGTGGTTGGCCTTGTGGTCGTTGTAAAGATGCCAGACAAGCTCATGGAGTTCAGACGCAAGCTCCAGGCGATCCTTCTTTGACTTGCTCGCCGCAACATCGTCAATTCGCTTTGTGATCATTCTTTTGACCCCTAGAGCCGAGCGCTTTCCGGCGCCGTAGACCTCAACATAGACATCCCAGTAGGAAAGCTGAGGGAAGTACTCTTTTCGAATTGCAGCGATCTTCTTTCCCTCTTGAGCCAAGCGCTGCATCTTTTTTGAGTCGGTCTTGCTGATTTGCACAAATTTCCCCTGTTGTTGAAGTGAGCTGCGAGACTACTTGTTTTTTTTTGATCTAGCTCTGGAACTGAGCTGGCCCGCGCGGCGACGTTGGTTTGAATGAGTTGTCAGACCGCCATGCCGTCGCTCTCAGCCATAGGGGCAACAAAGGGCGTGCCGGAACTGGAGGCGCGTTCATAAAATGTGGCTTGTGGCGGATGGAGATCCACAATTCTGTAGGCGCCATTTGGATTGACGAATATCTGATGAGCGAGAAGCATCACTCTGATGGTTCCGTCAGGGAAGGTTTTGTTCATTCCCTCCGGGTGACCAAGTGGTGGGACAGTCCATTTCGGATTAACTGTACGGGACGCATTGGCCAGGCCTTCGATCGCTGCCTTCGGATTGCCCGCGTCGGGAAGGGCATCGAGAAGTCCCTTGAGCGCTTCCAGCGCCTGAACGATTTCGGGTCTTCTTGTTCTTTCTGGGTCCATTTTGCATGCGCCTCCTGCGACCTGAGTGTGGAATTATGCGCGACTCGCGAGGCGAGTTCGGCTTGAATGAACTGGCAGGTACCCTCCGTGAACTGGAGGTACTGCCGCTTGTGAAGTTTGGCAATGCCCGCGCCGCTTGAGCTTCACAGGCAAAGTACGACGCACCGTTTATTGAACTCGCGGGCACGAGACCATCCAGATGGGATTCGGTTGGTGCCACAAAAGCGTATCAGTGCGTCATCAACGTCTACGAACAGGATGCGCCGTCCGATGGGATCTAACGCCGGAGTTATGTCTGGCCGCGGAGCGGCATTGGCTTGAACGATTTGTCAGGCATCAGCCAGCGACCAACTGCTGATGCCAACAACGCCCCAATGAGCCATGAAGTCAAGGCGTTGAAGCTCGTGGGCAGCAGGCCCTTCCACGCCAAGGCAGCAACGGTGATCCCCGTGAACCCGATCAATGTGGGGATAAGCAGGGAGGAGAACATCCGCAACGCAGCGATATGAACCAGGAATGCGACTAGCGCCGCACCCAGGCCAAAGACAACGACTGCGTTCCAGAGCGCGATAGGGAAACCAGAAGGCATTGCGATTGCTGCGGTATGGCCGATTGCATATACGGACGCGAGGCAGGTGACCGCTCCGGATCCAGTTCCTACAAGAAGACTTTTTAGAAGCTGAGGCATTTCTTGCTCCTGAGGCCAGCTACGGGATAAAGCCGGGCCGCGAAGCGGCTACGGCTTGAATGAATTGTCAGGGTTCAGCAAAAGAATCAACCGCCTACTTCTTTGCAGGATGTGCCGCGTCGAGCTGCGCGCTATTTTCCACTGCAGCATCGTATATTTCAAACAGCGATACCCTGGCAGACCAGATGCCCATGCATAGCAGAAGCAAAGCCAGTGGCAAAAACCTGTGAATTCGTTTTTCAATCATGGGAATTACGTCCTTTGTAAAAGTTCGATTGAACAACCTAACTCTGGAACCACGCCAACATGGGTAGCAAGTTGGGCTGGGATGAGTTGTCAGGAGATATCCCAGACATAGACCTCTCCCTCATCCCCGACTATCCGTGCCCCAATTTTTGTGCAGAATGCGATGGCTGCCTGCCTTACAGGGTCGAGCGGATCCTGCAGGAGTGCAGGGGTGGCCGCAAACGTCACGCGACCGATGCTATAGGAAAAAACCGGTTGCCACTCGGACTCCGGGCCAGTGCCAGTCTGGATGCACACCTCGGCATTGCTGTGCGGCAGCTGGATCTCGATTCGTTCCCCTGTGTTTGGGTTCACGGCTGCCACTGTCCCGGTGCCTTTGCGGACGTAAGGGGTGGATAGCACTGCTGCATTCCACTCTGCCTCTGAGATGGGTTGGCTGTTGTTTTTCTCAATGTGCAGGTCGTATGCCACGCGAGCCCCCTGGCTCTGGAATGAAGCCGCGCCGTGCAGTGGCTTCGGCTTGAATAAATTGTTAGGGCTCACCCGCATACAGTTGGAGCCCGCAGTTGGAACAATAACGCGTTGCTGCCAAGGCAGGTTCTTGACCAGCAAGGAATGGCTTGGAGCAGCGAGGGCATGGAAATCGAGTGACACGGAAGCACACCCAAAGCCAGGTACAGCCCCAAGCCACCCCCGCAATGGTCAAGGCGATGCCTAGATCCAGATCCACTACAGAAAACATGAGATAGCCCACGGAGCATGCTGCTGGAAGGCCAAGCAGAAGCCCGAGGCACGCAGCCCAATGACGGCGTCGGGTAACTGCTCCATTGTTGTACATAGCGCTCTGACATTTCTTGTGAGTCCAAACCCTGGAGCCAAGCCGCGTTGCGAAGCAACGGCGGCTAGAATGAACTGTCAGGCATTGCTGGCATAGGCCAAGCAATGAACGGTGACGGGAAACTTCTCATTGCCAGGCATCCAGCCACTGACGATCTTCGACTCAACAAAGCCAATAGACTTGTAGAAGTCCAAAGCGGCTTCGTTTCCTTGCAGGACCTCAATGCAGAGGCCTTCAGGGCGCTCCGCAAGGACTGACCTTGCCAAGAGACCTCCGATCCCTGTGCGGTAGCACGCCGGATCTACATATAGCCAAGTAAGCTCATCTTTACTGTAGGCCACGAAGCCGAGGACTAGGCCGTCCTTATCAGCAACAAGAATATCGTAATCAAATAGGTTCTCTCTTTCCGCGGCAATTTCCAGAGGCAGGAAAGCATGCTCCAGGCGTGCTCCGCGTAGCTCATCCATACGAGCGAGATCATGAATCTCGCAGATGCGGTGCCAATCATCCTTCTGATAGCGACGAACTTTCATGCAATGCATAACACCAGAATTGAGCCGCGCCGCGCAACGGCGACGGCTTGAGTGAATTGTTAGGTCGCAACGCTATCAATCTTGCGTGCAACCGTCAGAACAACGGTGGAGAGCAGCTCAAATGCAAGATAGCAGACGCCAAAGATGGCAAGGAAGAGCGCGATTAGCGCCGCAATGCATCTCTGTGAGGCAACGGAATACTCCAGCAATCTGAGGTATGCCAATAGCTACGGCAGCAATGGCCGAAACAGCCACAAGAATGAGAGAAATATTGCCGAGGACGGACGCGTGCCAGAGAAATGCGTTGCGCCGCAGTGCGAGGAAGGCTCGGAGAGGAAGCAGCGAAACGCCGAATAGCCCGACGAACCCCAAGGCATAGATGGAAGCAGCAAATAGCAGATACGACTATTCTGTCATTGCAACCTACGTCTGAAATTAAGCCGCGGCACGTAGCGGCATCGGCTTGAATGAATCGCTAGGCGCGTCTGTCATAGGGTGTCATTGGACAGAAGCGAACCATCACGAGCAATCTTTGCGCTACAGGAGGGGCATTTCCAGCCACCTAGCATGGCTTCACGGGTGTTGGATGGTTTGCGGAATCTAGGCAGCAACGTCTTGCACTTGGGGCAGGTTTTTCGAGGAATCAGGAATGCAAGAAGAAGCACAGCTAATCCACCGGCGATACCGCCAACCAGCCCAGATGTCAGAAGCGTATCCATGTGTCTCCTTTAAGCGCTTAACGACTGAGTAAGGCCGACCCGAGAATCGGGTTCGGCTTGAATGAACTGTTAGGCGTGAGCTACTGCCATGCTAGCGCCTCGGCTTTTCCGGTCGTCTTGTCAACCGTCACGGTGAATCCCTTGCAGTCAAAAGTCCACTTTTTTCCGCAAGTTGAGTAGTCGAATGACCATGCCGAACTCGTTGGGTCAGCGATTCCGGATGGGCCAGTGTTGGTTGGTTCCCCAAATTCACTCAAGTCATATCCCACTCTAATTGCTTCGGCGTTGGCTATAAGTACGGCGTCATGGCGAGTATCCAGTGAGACGACGCGCTTGTCTGCAGGAGTGTGGGTGACCGTGCAGCCAACGGCAATAAGCATGGTGGACGTGGTGATAGTCAGCAATGCTGCTTTCATGCCTAACACCTGAATTAAGCCGAGCCGCGAAGCGGGTTCGGCTTGAATGAACTGTTAGGCCGCTCTAGGGGACTTGCCATACGATCTCCAACTCGGCGGATCGCATCCCCGGAATAGGCCATTTCTTTCCCCCATGCCGGCGGGTTTCCGCTAGATATCTTTCCGACAACTTAACAAGGCCACGCTGTTGATGCGCGGCGCTGTGCAGATCTTCGGCCTGAGTCGCGATCTGCTCTTGGAGCTCTAGAAATCGAAGGTTATTGCCTTGGATGCCGGGATGAGTACTTAGCTCCACTTCCCCTGCGTGGTAGGCGAGGTCCCACTCGCGCCATATTGTCTCGAACTCAGACACCGCCTCTAGGAAGGGTTGGTCAATTGGAACAATGTCAAAGACTGCAGTTCCCAGCACAGGGAGAGGATCGCGGAGCCAGAAGTAGTGAGGCCTGCCGCTATGGATTGCCACGCCCTCTTCTGGCAGCTCCATTTCACCGTCGTATACGAAGTAAGTGAGAACCGGATTTCTCATAGCGGCCTAACTCCGGAATTAAACCGACCCGCCCAGCGGATTCGGCTTGAATGAATTGTTAGCCCCTAGCTGGCACATTGGCAGCCCATAAGCTCTCGAAGCTTTGAGCGCTGATAGTAACGCCATTGAACTCATGTGATTGATTGATCTCCGCCAGCGGTGGAACCGGGACAATGCCAAGCTCGGTGCCGGGCGAACCGCTTTGCTGGGATGCATAGCCAACCTTACCCATAGGGAAAAATTCCAGCTTGCGCGTTTCGTATCGGTCTGCGTTGAGTTCGGAGACTAGGCGCACTGGATCAGTAGTGTTCTGGTGTTTCCACTCGACGTCGATGTATTCCATAGGGCCCAGCGCCTGAATTAAGCCGCGCCGCGAAGCGGCGTCGGCTTGAATGAATTGTTAGGCTCCAACCATGAAGTGCAGCCAACCAATGAGCAGCAAGGTAGGAATAACTCCAAGGAGCCCAAGTGCTATTCCTGTTTTTCCCGGCATGCTATTCCTAGTCATAAATCCGAAGCCTAACGCACATAGTCCGAGAGCGAGGCTGAGCCAGTAGATTGCAGAAGAACCCCAGCCAAATAAGAAGAATGCAACAACCCCAAGGACTGAAAGTATCCCTGCGAGAATCGAAATTTTTCCCATCTTACACCCACCAACTTTTCATCATGCAGCCTAACTCCGGAATTAAGCCGCGCCGCATAGCGGCGTCGGCTTGAATGAACTGTTAGGCGGCTGTGGCCCTTGCCGCTCCCCGGGCCAATGCTGCCTTGCTTGTGCAACCCAATGCGAACCGATGATGCCACAGCTCGCGGGGTGGAGCTTGCCTGGGGAACTTTGCCGCGCGTAGCCGCCGAAGTGCGATGAAATGATTGCGGTGGGGCAGTGAAGCGTAAGGCGAAATGACGAGCTTGCCGATGCCAGGGACAGTTGGTGCTGCTACCCGGAGCCGACCGGTGACTTGCCGATGTTGCGGCCGAAAGAAGAGGGGCCAGTCAACCCAACCCACTGCTGCCTAACTCCGGAATTAAGCCGCGCCGCAGAGCGGCGTCGGCTTGAATGAATTGTTAGGTCTGCTTTTTCTGTCCGCGGATGACTTCATTGAGTGTTGGTTCGTCAGTCGCCACATTTAAGGGTCTTGCGGCCTTGGTCGTTGCGATTAGTAAAAATATGAGGCCAGGGATAGACAGCAAAGAGCCGATAACCAAGATCGCGCCGTATGCGAACGGTAACAGCCAAGGGAGAGCTGTGCCGTCGATGCTGAAAACGCGATAAGTTACGTAAATGCAAGCGAAAGCGCTAAGAAGAGCGCTACATGTCAGCCAGATGGCGCCTAAACGTCGCATGCTTTTCCCAAGGCCTAACGCCTGAATTAAGCCGCGCCGCGAAGTGGCGTCGGCTTGAATGAATTGTTAGGGCGCATGTCGAGTAGCCTCCGACCGTTGAGCCAAGTGATGTCGCTTTAGCGCTCGATGCTCAATGGCGAGCAGAATGCCAGTTATCAGGAGTGTGGCGGGAAGCCAGACCATGAGAAAGGCGATGAGCTGAAAGCCCCAGTTGTTGGCGTAGAGGTCGCCGCTTGGTGGGCCCGACAGAAAAGCTTCTGTCCGGAAGTAGAACAAAGTACCTGCAATGGCGACCGAAAGCGCAAACTGTACCAGTGCGAGTATCCAAAACTTTGGGAGCCGCAATTGCATGCTCATGCGCCCTAACTCCGGAATTAAGCCGCGCCGCGAAGCGGCGTCGGCTTGAATGAACTGTTAGGCGGCGGTGGCCACTTGCCGCTCCCCGGGCCAATGCTGCCTTGCTTGTGCAACCCAACGTGAGCCGATCATGCCACAGCTCGCGGGGTGGAGCGTGCCTAGGAAACCCTGCCGCGTGTAGCCGCCGAAGTGCGATGAAATGATCGCGGTGGGGCAGTGAAGCGTATGGCGAAATGACGAGCTTGCCGATGCCAAGAACAGTTGGTGCTGCTACCCGGAGCCGACCGGTGACTTGCCGATGTTGCGGGCGAAAGAAGAGGGGCCAGCCAACCCAACCCACTGCCGCCTAACTCTGGAATTAAGCCGCGCCGCGAAGCGGCGTCGGCTTGAATGAATTGTTAGGTGGCAACATTTGGTGGTGCAATTGCCGCCAGAACACTCGTGCCACAACTTGTGCAACGGAACCCGGGTTTGCCAATGTTGTCGTAAGCGACCCCGTCTATGACCAGACGACAGAGGACGCAATGAAACGCCCCGCCAGACTTTTGGCCTGCTCCGGGAACATATCTAACTCCTTGCCCGTCAAACTCAACGACCCACCACTGGCGCTTGTGGTCGTACTGCGCAGTGCCGTGTCCCTCCAGGTCCTCAGTATCATCGGACTCATCGTAGGCCACGAGTGGCAAGCCAACCGAAAGGACAGTCCCTGCGTTTGACAGGTCTTGGATGCTACCGAAAGTGTCCAAGACGACAGCAGCACGCATGGGGTCAACAACACCGGCAACCAGGCCGTTGAAGTCCGCGTAGATCCGTAGTCGCGTAGAACTTTCCATTGCCACCTAACGCCTGAGTTAAGCCGACCCGCGAAGCGGGTTCGGCTTGAATGAATTGTTAGGCGGCTGTGGCCACTTGCCGCTCCCCGGGCCAATGCTGCCTTGCTTGTGCAACCCAACGTGAGCCGATCATGCCACAGCTTGCGGGGCGGAGCCTGCCTGGGAAACCCTGCCGCGCGTAGCCGCCGAAGTGCGATGAAATAATTGCGGTGGGGCAGTGAAGCGTAAGGCGAAATGATGAGCTTGCCGATGCCGAGAACAGTTGGTGCTGCTCCCCGAAGCCGACCGGTGACTTGCCGATGTTGCTGCCGAAACGAGAAGGGCCAGCCAACCCAACACACCGCCGCCTAACTCCGGAATTAAGCCGACCCGCGCAGCGGGTTCGGCTTGAATGAATTGTTAGGCCTCGTACCCTGGCTGCTTATGCCGAACAGCCCTCAGGTACAGTGCAATAAC